>CAZCHA010000314.1:0-1510 GCA_964498175.1 uncultured bacterium | reverse complement strand
CAAAAGGTATTTAAAATCACATATTTGAAAAAATCAAATTGAATCCATATATTTTCTCATCTCTTTTAATATTGCCAAATAATTATCCTTTCCCTCTTCATATCTGATTTCATAATCCATCGGTTGGTGTTTTCTTGATTTTAAGATCACATTAGCACCTGCTTCCTTTCGTGCAGCAATATTTATATTAGTTAAAAATTCTTCAAAATTATCCAATTCAATTCTGTATTCTTCTAGTTTTTTTGCAATCATGGCTATTTTCGTTGAATAATCGGTTCCAGGATGCTTAAATAAGGATTCATTCAAGACTTTATTAAAATAATCTAAATGTGGTTGTAAAAGATCCCGTTTATATCTCAAGCCATATATTGTCTTTTTTAAAGGAATAGTAATTTCATCCAGATATACAATCTGTTTCTTTACTTTCTTGAATCCCTTATTTAGATCTTCTTTACTTTTTCTGTACTTACGTTGAGCTTTTTGGATTTCTACACTTTTTTCTCGGATCGAAGTCCGATAAGTCAATTTAGTTCTTGAGTTAACAGAATCTAATCCAGCAGACTTTAATCTTTTCAATCTCTTGACTATTTTGATTAGTTCTTTAGTCACACTATCCACAGTAAAAATGGATGTTTCCATAAGTGAATACTTAGGTTCGAGTTTTTCATAAATCCTGAAGTCATTATCAAGATAATAGCGTAATTCCTTTTTCATTATTCTGTCTAGTTCCTTCATATCTCTATTTACTGCTTTTGACCATTCTCGCGTGTTCAGGATCTGGACATCTACTGTATAAATGTCCTGAAGTTTCCAAGGTTTCACAAGGCCTGCACATCCTGAAAATAAAAACAGGGTTCCCGCAAGTGCGAAAACCCTGTTTAATTTAGAAAATGTTTGAATCAAGTCGTTAATTCTCCAATGCTGTCCAGTTTAAGTAGATCATCATAGCCTCCAATAGGCTTTTCATCAATGATAATTTGGGGAACTGTACGCCCACCGGTCAATTCAAAAAGATCATCACGACTCCATCCTTTTTCTTCGATATTGATCTCTTCAAATTCTAATCCCCGTTTAGACAGCAAACGTTTCGCATAAATGCAGGATGGACACCAACTTGTTGAATAAATTTTTACCATTTTACCTTGTTATTTTAAGAAAACCAGTTTTTGTACTTTTGTTTTTTCTCCATATTTCATTACAAGAAAATAAGATCCTGATGATACAGATTTTCCAAGTTTGTCTATTCCATGCCAAGCAATCTTATACTGTCCTGGAGCCATCATTCCATTTTTCAAAATAGTAACTTCTCTTCCTAGAATATCAAAGACAGTCATTTTTACAAATTCACCAGAAGGAATTATTAAATCAAAATATGCCACCGGATTAAATGGATTCGGATAGGCTGGGCTCAATATAAAATCATTGGGAGTTATTTTATTATCCACCATCAAGGATGCTACATAATTATCCGGTGCTTCTGTAGTAAAACGGATAACTCTTTCATTAACCA
>CAZCHA010000313.1:0-1531 GCA_964498175.1 uncultured bacterium | reverse complement strand
GACAACGGCTTTGAAGGCCGCGGAGAGCACCAGCTACTCAATCATTCCCAAATTTTACTTGTTAAAGGTTTTTGGACGATAAAGAACTCTATAATCTATCCCCAACTTCTTCTTAATTACACTGCCCACCCGTTCCGCTTCTGATTTATTTTTAAACCGAATAACACGAACTGCATGAAGTTTCCTGCCATTCATTTGGACAGGAGATAATTCAACTTCATACCCAATTTGCGATACCTGTAATTTCATTCGGTTCGCATTACCAAGATTACCAAAAGCACCAATTTGTACAACATAAGGTTTGGGCTCCAGGGTTTTAGGTTTCCGTGTCATCGAGGCTGATGAAGTCTTACCCTTCGTTAATCCATACCCTATTACATCCAATTCAGGAAACATATTTTGATAAATCCCAACATAATATTTTACCGAATCTTCTTCACCAATGGCCAGAAAAGAACTCACTGTTAGATCTACCACTCTTTGTATATCGGAAAAATTTGGGTACTTTCTTGGAATTTGGCATAATTGTCTTCCAGCTTGAGAGTATAACCCTCGAGCATAAAAATATTCTCCAATCTTAACAGCCGCTTCTGGTGCATATTTGGATTTTGGATACTTTTCAAGCAAACTGCTATACATTTCGAGAGATTTCATCCCATCAGATGTCATCAGGGCTTGAAGATATCGGACACCCGGATCGTTTGGATATTTTGAAATAAGTTCCGGAAGATATTCTTTCACACCATCTGTTTGACCTTCATGGAGTAAGGATAAATACATATCCACATTTTGTGCAAAAAGTAAAAAAGGAATAAATAAGGTTGTTATCCTAACTATCTTTGGCATCGGATAATTTTTCCAAGATTGAATCAATTTGGTGAGAAAGTTCTACCGGGGTAGATGTTGTAAGAGATAGTTTGAGTTTCATGATTTCACCCCGAACATCTATGCTCTGAGGATCTATTGCATCTTCTATCAGGGATAATGCCGCTCCGTCTTCGCCTTTCTCTTCCAAAACATTAGCTAACCGAATTATTGCTTCAAAATTTGAAGAATCAATTTCTAGAATTCGCCTGTAAAAATTCTCAACTTCACTGTACCGACCTAGATCGAATAGCGCTGATTCTATTTTTCCAAAAACCTTAGATGCATTTTTTATATCACGCACTGCAAATGATTCCCAATTCTCAACAGCCTTTACCAAATCCCGTATTTGTTCAAACACATCCCCTAGATAACGGTAGGGCAGTCCAAAATCAGGTGATGATTTTAGCGCTTTATTAAAAAATGATCTGGCTTCATCTGGAAAACCGCTTTTCAATTTTTCCAACCCTTTATAAACCTGAAATCGAGCCAAATCATCAGGATCATGCTTACCGGTAATCTTTTGAATCTGTTTGGTCAACCCTACTGCCTGATCCCAGTTTTCTTCTTTTTCAGATAAAAATAGTAAATATTGAAGCGCCCAAATATTTCGTTTTTCAATTTTCAATACCTGCTCAGCCTCTTTTTTTGCTTTCGAAAATTGAGT
>CAZCHA010000312.1:0-1535 GCA_964498175.1 uncultured bacterium | reverse complement strand
GAAAGTCCGGGGCAATAATGCCCATGATTCCTGCTTTTGCAATCATATTTAAAAAGGGAGTTGGATAAACTATTTTATATTGACCGGCAGATGTAAATCCAGCAATATCACTTTGCGATTTTTTTAGGCTGAAATTTGGCATGACAAAAAACCAGAGTGGATGAACACTGTACTCTATCGATTCAGAATAGCCATATCTAAAAGGCTGAAACAATCCCATCTCCCATCTTTTTTGCGGCAATAAATAGGCAGAATGAGCATCCCATTTTTTTGTTTCTCCAAAAACAAGACTGGCAATGATGAAATAGAATATAAATTTTTTCATTATTCACCTCCAACATTGAGTACTGCGCTCACTGGCAAATGATCACTTAACTCCCATGCAGCCTGGTGGGTCTTGCTTGATATATTCTCCCAAATACCATTTGTAAATAAATAATCAAGCTTTCGGTCATATTTAATTTCGTTCATTTCATAACTGGTACTGGGTCCATGGGTTAAGTGAATAGGAAGATTTGCATCATCAGAATCAATAGCTGCATCATAGGCTTCATATAAAGGAAGCAAAATATCAGGTTCTCCATCAAAGTTTTCAAAATAGCTTCCTTCCTTGTGGTACTCTTCCGCCTGGTCTGTATGGTAATCATCTCCATCGCACATATCACTTAAACAAAAATCAGTGACCGATCCCGGTGGGACAGAATTCAAATCACCGCCTGTGACAAAATAATCACCGGAAGAATGAATTTCAGCTAGGGTTTCCACATATTTATCAATGTGCTGCTGTTTAGTATCGTCCGTGGCAAAAGCTGTGGCATGAATATCAACTGCATAAAAATCTTTAGCTCCTTGAGCCAGTGCGGGTATTTTTGCTTTTACAATATTTCGCCTCAGGTAAAAATATTGTGTTAATCCATCCTGATCTGTACGGAGGCGAAGCTGGATTCTCTCTGCATCGGTTAATTCATATTTAGAAAGAATGGCGTTTCCTGCATCGATCCTCCCAATACCATCACTGGGAATAAAATCTGCTTTCCACATGGATGCATAACAACCATAATTCAAGTTAGTATTTTCCAGTAAATATTGAACTTGATCCAAATAACCTGTTCGCTTGGAAGACACATCCACCTCCTGCAGAAGTACAATATCTGCATCAATGAGATTTAGAGAATCAGCAATAGTGGCCATATTTTTCTCAATGGTATCATCATCAAGTATTACATCATCCCCGCAGGAATCACCAAAAAATGGAAAACGTGCAATGCCAAAGCGAATATTCCACGTTACAACTTTGATGTTGCCGCTATCATAGGTTGCATTGGATTTACTGTTTGCCTCGTACATGACGGCATCTGATAAATCTTTGAACTCCGTTACAAAAGGGTCACACCCCAATATTAAGAACACACCTAGAATGCTTAATAATTTTTTCAAATGACTCTCCTTTCAATCAAGCAAAGTTAAAACATTTTCAGGTGGGCGACCAATGACTGCTTTTTCACCTTTTACTGCAATAGGGCGTTCCATAATTT
>CAZCHA010000311.1:0-1536 GCA_964498175.1 uncultured bacterium | reverse complement strand
ATCAGATTGCAAATTTTAAAATCCATTTTTTCATTTAATCCATCATGAGGAATCAGCTAAATTTTTCTATAATGAAAGTGATACATCAATCCATTCCGCTACTTTTTATGGTCGGTTTGCTTTTTGCAAATATCGAAAAGGATCTTCAAACTCAATTCATTCTGGCTGAGCCCGGAGACACGATTACCATTCCGAAAGGTCTGCATGCCATCCGAGGGACATTATCCATCGATGGGAAAAGTGATCTTATTATTCGCGGGCAGAGTATGGATCAATCTATCCTTTCATTTTCAAATCAGGACGAGGGCGCCCAGGGTATTAGTATTACCAATTCAATAAATATCACCTTAGAAGGATTCACTGTTCAAGACACCAAGGGCGATGCCATTAAAATTCAATATACAGATGGAATTGTTTTCAGGCATGTTAAAGCTGAATGGACGGGAGGCCCAAAGGAGACCAATGGCGCTTACGGGCTCTACCCCGTGCAGTGCCAGAATGTATTGATTGAAAACTCTGTTTCCATTGGCGCATCTGACGCAGGAATTTATGTAGGGCAATCCAATGAAATCATCGTTCGCTATAATACTGCTTTTGATAATGTAGCTGGTATAGAAATTGAAAATTCAAACAATGCAAAAGTGTACAAAAATCACACCTATAATAATACAGGAGGCATCCTTGTATTTGATTTGCCTGACCTTGTACAAAAAAAAGGCGGCAATGTTCATGTTTTCGACAATCTTATTGAATCTAATAATTTGTTCAATTTTGCACCACCGGGAAACATTGTTGGCAAAGTACTTCCGGGGACAGGAATTTTGATTTTAGCCTGTAGCGACGTTCATATTTACCAGAATACAATTCGAAACAATAAAAGTGTTGGCACAGGCGTAGTTAGTTATTTCATGACAGAAGAAGCCATTAAGGACAGTCTATATAATCCATACACAGCAGATGTACACATTTATAATAATGTATATGATCGGTGGCCAGGGCTCCCTACATTAGATTATGATGTTGGCAAATTATTAGCCGTGAAATACGGCAGGAATACACCGGATATTATTTATGATGGTATGCAGGATCCAGAAATTACTACGGGACTATGTATTCAAAACAATGGGCGCGCCAGATTCACAGATTTGGATATAGAACATAACTTTGAAGAATGGTATTCGCCTTTCCTTTCTAATTTTTCCGAGGATATGTCTCCCCATACTTGCGGTAATGAACACCGATTAGTTTCTAAAGAAAAACAATGATCAATATTTTGGGGAAGACGAATCGCTTCGCTTTTTTCCCGCTTCTTTTCTCCCTTCTTTTTGGAGTAAACCCACTTAAATACGCCAAGCCTAAATTATCTGATTATGATTTTTTTAAGAACCCCATGGCCGACCACCAGCCCCAGGAAGACGTTCTCCCTTATGATGTATCAGCTCAGTTATTTTCTGATTATGCTTTAAAATCCAGATTTATTGTTTTACCATCTGGTGAACAATTAACCTATAAACCAGACGGCTCCTTTGATTTTCC
>CAZCHA010000310.1:0-1538 GCA_964498175.1 uncultured bacterium | reverse complement strand
AAAAATATCAGGGACGAATGTATGGCACTATTCAGGGATTGTTGGAAGATGGTGTAAAAGCAAGAGAATTCCCAAATATTAATCCACAACTTTTATTTAAAGCCATGGGTGGACTTTTTATGGGGCTAGTGCTTATGGGGGATCGAAAAGAACCGGTGTCCGAAAAAGACGTAGAAGATTTATTGAACCAATTGATCACGAATCCGACATAAAAATAATGGTTTTTCGTTTTCTTTTTATTTTATCTTTAATTCACACAGTATCTTTTGGAAAAACTGTTGCTGGTACGGTAAAAAACGCCACAAATGGAAAATCAATTCCCAACGCCAATATATATATTATAGAATTAAAAGATGGGACAATAACTAACCCATATGGCTATTTTCAAATAGAACTGCCAAAAGGTTCTTACACAATGAATATTACGAATATTGGTTTCAAATCCTATTCGTCAAAATTTGAGGTTGCTGATCAACCGATTGTGCTGAATTTAGAATTGGAACCTACGATCCTTGAATTTGGGGAAATTTCTGTAGAAGGATTGTTTTCTACTCGCCTTGGTTATGAGTCTGTAGATATTTTATCCGGCGATAAGATCAAATCTATGGAAAAAGAATCGGTGGCAGATGTTTTACGAATATTACCAGGTGTTGACGTACAATTCGCCCATCCCAACGGTCGCAATGCAAATTTATCTATTCGGGGTTCATCTGATTATAAACCCGGAGGTTACAACAACCGGGTGCTTCTCCTCTTGGATGGCTTCCCTATCCAAATTCCGAATAGTGGGGCTCCAGATTGGAATTCATTACCACTTGAAAGTATTCAACGAATCGAAGTGGATAACAGCCCGGCTTCCGCTCAATATGGGCATAATTCCATGGGCGGCGTTATTAACCTGATCACAGATTATAATGGTAAAGATCAGCCTACGAAGATAAAACTGGGTGGTGGGTCATATACAACTGCCCAAACATCATTAACTCATCATTTTCAAAAAGAAAATTGGACACTAAGTGTGAATACTATGGTGAGAAAGTCCGAAGGGCATCGTATTAATGCTGATGATCAAACTAGCCGTATTCGATCTTATTTAAAATATGCTGATCAAAAAGGGCGTACCTATCGCTTGAGCCATATTCTATCTTATTCGGATAATGGCCATCCGGGATTTGAGAGTACACCATCCAATCGTCGTTCGGAAAGGACCTCTCATTATATCCAGGGCCATGGTTTTTATCCTATCGATCCAGGCGTTTCCATGTCTCATTCACTTTTTGTAAATAAGTTTGACACTCGCTATTATGATAAAGATGGGGTTCCTGATGAAAAGGCGGTGGGTGAACGAATCTATGATGATATAAGTGTGGGAATCCGGTCTGAAATACTTATAACTAAATGGGAACGATGGATTATTATGACAGGATCTGATTTGGATTTTAGTCGGTCGAAAGTCACGGTTTTTAATCCGATCTATGAGTCACCAAGCCAGTTCTCATTTGGTTCATTTATTCAATCAAAATATTTTATTGGCAACG
>CAZCHA010000309.1:0-1542 GCA_964498175.1 uncultured bacterium | reverse complement strand
TGGGTGGTGCTTTTATCGCTGTCGCTGATGATGCCAATACAATTACCTGGAATCCCGCCGGGTTGCCGGGACTCCGCCGGACAGAGTTCACCACAACTTATGCTGATCTTTATGCCATGGGCATTACTCAATCCTATTTGGGATTTGTAAAGCCATTCTCAGATCGGGTTGCTTTAGGCTTTGATTGGTCCAACGTAGGATTTGATGATAAAGAATTGCTTTACGCAGAAAATAAAATGAACCTCGCCATAGGAATTCAACCACATCGTAAAGTTTCTTTTGGAATTACTTTAAAATATCTCATGAGAGATATGCAGTTGGATGGCACATCCTATGGAAAAAGTTCAGGAGTAGGATATGATGCCGGCCTTCTCATCCAACCATTAAAAAACTTAAAATTTGGCGTTGGACTCTATGATTTAGGTGGAACTCAAGTCGCCTATAAAGATAAAACTACAGAAATCATTCTTGGGCAAGCATTTAAACTTGGAATTAGCTATATGCCGATAGATGGGTTAATCCTGGCAGCAGATTATGGTGACCGGTTTCATTTTGGTGCAGAATATATTTTAGCCAGTAGATTGAGTTTCAGAGCAGGTGTACAGCAGGATGTGAGTGGGGATGAAAAAATCTTAGTCCCATCCGGCGGTTTGTCTATCAAATTTAAAAGTTTAATTGTGGAATATGGTTACGAAAGCCATCCCTACCTTGAACCGACCCACCGTTTTTCATTTGCACTGCAATTCAGTCCTGCCGTTGTAAGTATTACCTCAACCGCAATCTCCCATAATCCAGTTTTTCGCTCACTCCACCGGTATTATGAATCGGAAACCTTTTTGAAAGTAGGGATAAAAAATATATCCGATGCAGATCTTCCTGTTGACGTGTCACTTTTTGTTCCCACTATGATGGATAATCCTCATTCTCAATCTGTAATACTGCCACCCAAGTCTGAAGAAGAATATGATATTGGTGTTTCTTTTTCTAGTGATGTGCTCACATCTAAAAAAGCAACTTTTGATAATTTGGTTCAACCGGAAGTTAAAATTACCTATAAGCAAGGCGGTGAAGAGAAATTAGCACAGAAGAAATTGGAATCTTCTTATGTTTTAGGGAAAGGGAAACTCACTTGGAGCAATCCTGACATGATTGCCTGTTATGTGACGCCAGCAGATGCAGTTGTGGACAAATTTGCACGAAATTTTATCCAATATTACACCCCGGTCTTGAATGATTATTTTGGCCGGAGTAATTTGGGACGGGGAATTATTTTATACGATGCTTTGGGTACACATGGGTTGGTATATAACATTGATCTTGAAACACCATTTCTTGATATTGCCGATGATAAAACAACATTCGACACAGTGAAATATCCAGGGGATATGCTTCGGGATAAAATTGGGGATTGTGATGACCTCACAGCATTATACGGCTCTCTTATGGGGAATCTCGGGATTGAGACCATGTTTCTGGATGTTTTTAAGCCGGGAGCTGGACATATTTTCCTGATGTTTGACAGTGGTGTAAAACCGGATGACG
>CAZCHA010000308.1:0-1552 GCA_964498175.1 uncultured bacterium | reverse complement strand
AAAAAATATCTGATGTTTGTCCAATCGGATTTTTATTTACCCAATTGATTACTGTTAATCCGGTTCATAATTCGGATACAAAAGAATCTTATCATGTTGATTATGAAAATGAATTAGTTATTTCAGTTGAGTCATTCAAAGACAGGTTAAAAGGAAACATAAGTGCACTCGTTATTCGAACAAATCCAAATGATCTGGATAAAGTAAATCGAAATTATGGTGATTATCCGGCTTCTTTTTTAACCCATGATTCCATTGATTATATTTTAGAAAGCGGGATAAAACATTTGTTGGTTGACTTGCCATCCATAGACAAAGCTGACGATGGCGGACAACTTGGAAATCATCATAGATTTTTTAAACTAGGCAAAACAATTTCAGAATTACTTTATATCCCTGATTCAGTTCAGGATGGATTTGGATTTCTCCAGATTCAGATTCCCAATTGGGGGCTGGATGCTGCACCAAGCCGTCCAATATTTTATCCTGTTTAAATTTTATTTTTTCACAGGGTAATTCTATTCTGTAAATTCTAATTACTAAATAAATTATTTGAGGATTATTTTATTATGAGTGAACAAGTGAAAAGTGTAATAACCTGTGATCTTGACGGAAAAGTGGAAACCTTTAGCGAAGGTGCAGCAAGCCTTTTCGGATACAATCAGGAAGAAGTGGTCAATAAAATGAGAGTGAGCGACTTCAGCGATGGACAGGTTGTATTAGGCCATGTTGTGGGCTGGTTGGCTGAAGCAGTAAAAAACGGCGCATGGGAAGGAAATACAGTATTTCTCCGCAAGGATGGTAGTGAATTGCCTTGCAGTATCAAGATCACACCTACAAAAGGAAAAGATGGTGAACATATTGGGTATTGCGGCGTAACCACACCATTAGAAAATAAGACCGCGGATGAAGTCAGGCCAAAGATTAACTTCATGACCAAAATTTTTACTTGGCTGGTAATCATGCGCTTACCATTTCTAACTGCTACATTTATTCCAATCTTTGTTGGAGCAGCCGTAGCAAATCTTTCTGGATCTCCTGTAGATTGGGGGTGGCTGGGTTTAACTCTGCTGGGCGGATCATTACTACATATTGGTACCAACACTGCCAACGATTATTTTGATCATACCAGTGGCACAGATGAAGCAAATTACAATTATATGGTGCCATTCTCTGGCGGGAGTCGCAGTATTCAAATGGGCCTTATTTCAGCTAAAGGGATGTTAACAGTAGCCATTGTATCCTTTGCATTGAGTGCGGTTGTAGGTATCCCGCTCATTCAAAAAGCCGGAATGCCGGTCTTGTGGTTGGGTCTGATTGGTTTCTTATCGGGCCTGTTTTACACAGCACCGCCTTTTCGTTTCGCATCCAGGAAAGGATTGGGTGAATTACTTATTGGGCTCAATTTTGGTCCATTGATGGTAGCAGGCAGTGCGCTTGTTCAAACTGGACAATTATTACCAGAAGCATTTTTGGCAGGTATCCCTATTGGTTTTCTGGTAGCCGCTATCGTGTATGTAAATGAATTTCCGGATCATGATGGCGATAAAGC
>CAZCHA010000307.1:0-1559 GCA_964498175.1 uncultured bacterium | reverse complement strand
ATGCACATTTACACAATTTTGATCATTTAATGGCAAGTCCGTTAAAAAGTGAAAATAAGGGAGAAAATTTAGATGCAGAGTAGAGAACAATGGGGGTCAAGACTTGGATTTATCCTAGCTGCATCCGGGTCTGCTGTAGGGTTAGGTAATATCTGGAAATACCCACATATGGCTGGAGAAAATGGGGGTGGAGCATTTACAATTGTATATTTGCTTTGTATTCTAATTGTTGGACTTCCCATCGTAATTGCTGAATTTGTTTTAGGAAGAAAAACGCAACTTAGCCCAGTTGGCGCATTTGAAAAAATAGCACCAAAATCCAATTGGAAATGGGTTGGAATGCTTGGTGTAGCATCTGCATTTGTGATTCTTTCTTTTTATGGTGTTGTTGGTGGTTGGACTCTAAAATATACTCTCATATCTTTAACGGGTGGGTTTTCTAAATTAGCAGGTAATCCGGATATGTCGGGTTCACTTTTTAATTCTTTTATCACTGGATCAATGGCACCCGTCATCTGGCAGATATTTTTTATGACATTCACCATTTTTGTCATTGTACAAGGTGTGAAAGGCGGGATTGAAAAATGGACAAAAATTATGATGCCTGCGATTTTAGTGATTCTGGTTATGCTCATGATTCGAGGTCTAACACTTCCCAATGGAATGCAAGCCTTGGATTTTTTATTTAAACCAAAATTTGAAGACTTAACAGCATCAAGTATTGTTCTTGCATTGGGACATTCTTTTTTCACACTGAGTTTGGGTATGGGAACGATGATAACTTACGGGAGTTATTTACGTAGAGATCAGAATCTATTATCGTCGGCTTTATGGATTATTCTATTGGATACACTGATTGCTATGATGGCAGGCGTGGCTATTTTTGCAACAGTATTTGCGATGGGTGCTGACCCAGGAGCTGGCCCGGGATTGATCTTTGTTGTTTTGCCAACGATTTTTCCTAAAATTGCTGGGGGGGCAGTTTGGGGCACATTATTTTTCTTTCTACTTTTTATGGCTGCTTTGACATCTGCCATTTCTATTTTAGAAGTAATTACAGCTTACTTTATTGATGAAAAGGGTTGGGCTCGTAAAAAGGCTACTATCATTTTCGGATCAGTGGTAACCATTGTAGGTGCTTTTTGTTCACTTTCCATGGGTTCTTTCAATATAACGTCTTTTTTGGATATGAGTTTCTTTGATGTAATGGACTACCTTTCATCTAAATATATGCTACCCATTGGTGGAATGCTTACTGCAGTATTTGTTTTATATCGGTGGGGTATTTCGAATTTTATTTCTGAAATGGTTGTTGGTATGGATAATCAAAATATGAACCGTGTATTTGTTCGTATCTTATTTGCAGTCTCTGCCACTGTGGTGGGGTTTATCTTATTGAATGAGATCATCGCCTCCATCACAGGAACCCCAATTATTGGATAATTTATGATCGTAGAACGTATTTTCCCTCCTGATAAGTCTTTTTATAATAAATGGAGGAATTTCTTTATACAATTCGGTAAAATTATTGATTCGATGGGATTGATCCAATTATTCAC
>CAZCHA010000306.1:0-1559 GCA_964498175.1 uncultured bacterium | reverse complement strand
AAAAACCCCACAAAAGTGGGGCTTTAGGTACTTACACTATTATACTTATCTGTTATTGCTTTAGGGATTGGATAGTTTAAGAATTTTTCTTTCATTTCATCATCCATCCATGCCGTTATTCCCTTTATTATTGTGTAGGCAGCCTCAAGGTAAGAGCTGTCTTCCAATATTTGATATAGCGCAAAATTAAATTGATAATCAAAATCTTCCTTCTCTTCTTCTTTAATGAGTGATCTAATCTCACTTTCGTCATATTGTTCACCAAGGGCTTTATATGAAAGATAAAGATAACACATAACATCCAAATCCTGTTCGTAGTCATCCTTCTTTTGTTCCTGCATTAGCTTGGCGGATCGTTCTAAATATTTTACAGATTTTTCATATTCACCCTGCATAAAATAAATTTTACCCAGGTTATTTAGAGTCCAGGCTATCCAGGACTTTTCTTCAAGTTTTTCTGCAATTTTAAGCGACCTGCCAAAATAGTCTAATGCCTTGTTATAATCTCCTTTCAAATTATATGTTGTTCCTAATTGTAACAAATTAGACCAAATTCTGGTTGTATTGTCTAACTCCAGAAACATTTCATGGGACTGATAATAATAATTCAATGCCATATCATAATCACCTTTATACCTATAAATATATCCTCTGAACTCTCTATTAGGTGCGACCCTTTTTTTACTATCGCTATTTTTGTAAAGAGAGAAAGCTTTTGCATTATATTCTTCCGCTCTTTCGATTTCTTGAATATTATTATTACTCCCAAATAAAACAGTCACAGATAAATTTCCATATCCCCACCCTAACCAATAATTATCATTTTGTTCTTCAGCAATTTCAATAAGGCGCAATAAATAGGGTTCCGCTTTCTCATATTGGCCAGAATTATTATAATAAAAACCAAGATTATTTAAACATTTTTTAATTATTTTACTGTCATCTATTTTTTCTGCTTGATCTAAAACATTTAAAGTGATCTCTATGGCTTTTTCTGAATCACCTTCATCCCTGGCAATACTAGCAAAAATCGATTTCGCTCCTAAAAAGTTTTCATCAAGTTCAACCGCTTTTTCTAATAACTGCACTGCTATATTTTTATCCTCTAATGTTTTACGCTTTACATATTTATACTTTCCTTTCAGGTAATATTCATAGGCATCGGGATTTATTTTTCTTGCAAGTTCAACATCTTGTAAGACTTCAATTTCCAGTGTTTCCAGAATATTATCGGATAAATCATCTTTGATAACGGCAAGGTCCTTCCAGGCGGTTTCCCAGCGCTTTGTATAAATGACTTTTGACAATTTTGTATCAAATATTTCAAGGGATAACTGGAATAAAGTATCCACTTTCCATAGTGTGCCCTGGGCAACATATCGAACAAGTAATTTTTTTGCTAATTCATTGTTTTCAAGATTAATATAATCCAGTTTTTCAATATCTTTTAAACTTGCCACACGAATAAGCCCTGCACTGGTCACATCTGCGATCAAATCGGAGCTGATACCATAAGCATAAAATTCATCTGCTTCTGCACCCTTATTTTCAAAAGGTAA
>CAZCHA010000305.1:0-1573 GCA_964498175.1 uncultured bacterium | reverse complement strand
GGAACTCATTACGTGCATTGGTCAAGTATCTGGATAAAGTATCTGATGAAGAAATTCTGGGGCTCAATATTCCAACAGGTGTTCCGCTTGTGTATGAATTAGATGAAAACTTAAATCCAATAAGACATCACTATTTGGGAGATCAGGAAGCAATTGCTAAAAAAGCTGCAGAAGTTGCAGCGCAGGGAAAGGCTAAATAACTTCTTAAATATTATTTAAAAATTCTGTTAAGTTCGCCGGAAAGTCGTACACCGCCTTGAAGTAACCGCTGTTCCAATAATCCTTTATTATAATAGAAATATTCCCACTTCAAATTATCCCCGGAAAAATCATAGCATTTATTTCGCAAATTCTTTGATTCGTTTATATAAACCATCAAGGAATCTCCTTGCCATTTTCGAATATCACCATAATCTATATTCAATAATAAATAATTCGTGTATTCAGAATAACTCAAATTTTGGTACTGGATCAATTTGCTATCCCAAATGCTGTGAAGGTTTGTTTCCTCCCCAAACCATTTGAGCTTTATGTCATTTCCACCACGGTCTTTTCCATTTCCAACATGGAGCGGTTGATGAAGATCGCCAACTAGATGAACTAAAAATTTTAAAGCAATTCGCTTTTCTTCCTTTGATGATTTTTTCTTTTTTAAAGTCACAATGAATTCATTCACTTTTTCTATAGCATTTCCTGTGTGTTTGCCCGTCTCGTACTTTTCTCCATCAGGAATCGTACACCAGTGCCAATCATAGGCATGTTTCCAATTTGGATCTGATTTGATTTCATCAGCCCAGGTACTGACTCGTGATAAATCAGTGTGCCCCAGAATTTTTTTAATTTGCATTTTTGCATTTCCTGTTAGATAAGTTTCTGCGACTTTTCCAACAATACGATGCCCTGTGCTTCCCCAAGCCATTAATGGTTGGATGGATAATAATGCTATTAAAAAGATATGTAATATTATTTTCATTTTAAAAGGTGTTTTATATTGTTAAGGTTTCCATCAATTTTTTTACTTGGATCAATACCAAGAATATGTGCTATCATGGGGTAAATATTAACATTTTCAAATGGTTCAGTTACAATATCATTTTTAAATGCAGGACCTTGAGCAATAAATAAGGCATGCATACTTTTTAATTGATTATCATAGCCATGGGTTCCTCCAGTAGGGACATATTCTCCGGCAGTTGATGAACTGCTTATAGCCTGGTTTTGGATATACCATCCTTCATCAGCGACTATTAAAGCATCTTTAATACGATGGTGGTTTTTGAAATGATACCGATCAGGGATTTCACTTTTTAGGTAAACTGAAATATGCTCAGCTTTTTTTAATTGGTCTACTGCTTGTTCTATAATATTATTTTTCTTACTGTACAAAAATGCATAGGGTCCGGATCCTTCCTGGATGATGTGGCCCATATCGGTATACGCTGATAGATCAACAGTTCTTTCAGAACTAATTTCTGCCATTCCATGGTCTGCGACTGCAATAATATTTAAATTATTTGAGATTGGTAACTGCTGTAGTTTTAAGATCAGATCTCCAAATAAAGAATCTAAATGT
>CAZCHA010000304.1:0-1578 GCA_964498175.1 uncultured bacterium | reverse complement strand
AAGATCTTGGGAGTATGGTAATGGAACGGTTCGATATTATTGTTATCGGCGGCGGAATAAATAGCCTTATTACCGCATCCATACTTGGTAAAGCTGGCAAGAAGGTGGTTGTGATTGAAGCCAGAGATCAAATTGGAGGACTGGCTTCCACTTCAGAATTTGCGCCAGGATATAAATGTAATGATATAAATGATGTAGTGAAATGGATTGATCCACGAGTTCAGAAGCAATTGAACCTTAAGTCTCACGGATTGGATATTCATTCACCCGATTTAGTCCGAATTGCATTGGACACTCAAGGTCAGCATATTGTATTTCATCGGGACCCGAGTAAAACGGCAAGTTCCATAGCCAACCATTCAGCAAAAGATGCAAAAGTGTGGAAATCGTTTATTGATTACATTGATAATTTGACTCACTTTTTAGAAAAACTCTATGAATTGACACCGCCCAAATTGCCGGATATTGGATTAAAAGAAGCATTCTCCATGCGCTCAATGTTATCCCCTATCCGTAAACATGGCACACGTGGTTTGGTGGATTTTATGCGAGTAGCACCCATGATGATGCCGGAACTGGTGGATGAATGGTTCGAGAATGAATTGCTCCGAAGTGCAATATCCATGGCAGGAATAAATCATTCTTCATTCGGCCCCTTTGCCGCAGGAACAGGATATAACTTGTTGCATCAGCATGTCCATGGAAAGGGCGTTTTACATAATTCCCAATTTGTAAAAGGTGGTACGAGGCAATTAGCACAAGTACTGGCATCAGTCGCTGAATCAAACTATGTTGAGATTCGCACAGGTTCAAAAGTAAAATCCATTGATGTGGAAAATGGGCATTGCAGTGGTATTTCATTAATTGCTGGAGAACCGATTCAAGCAGACCGGATTGTGTCTGGACTTGATCCAAAAAATACCTTTATAAATTTGGTTGGTGCATCAAATCTGAATCCAAATTTTCATACTCAGTTAAATAATATTCGTTATCGGGGCAGTACGGCTCGAGTTCATTTTGCCCTTAATAAACTTCCCGAGATCAATGGCATATTGAAAGATCAAATGAAAACCGTATTTTCTGTTGGACCATCCATCGAATACCAAGAACGGGCATCTGATTCAGTGAAATACGGCACCATTGCTAATAACCCAACCGTTGAATTCACCATTCCATCCTTAATTAATCAAGAATTTGCTCCAGATGGAAAACACGTTTTGTCTGCAACAATTCAATACACACCTTATCATTTGAGAAATCAAGTATGGTCATCTGAACTGAATGAACAATTGAAAAATAATGTGGTTCGAGTTTTAGATAATTACATTCCTGGTTTTTCATCGTTAATTGAAGAAACATCAGTCCTTTCACCTAAAGATCTAGAAGATAAATTTGGGCTAACTGAGGGGAATTTAAATCATGGTGAAATGACTTTAGATCAGTTCTTCTTCATGCGGCCAACCATGAGCACAGCCCAATATAAATCGCCCATTGAGAATCTATATCTTTGCGGATCGGGCACTCATCCCGGTGGTGGGCTCCATGGAGCTAATGGGTTTAACGCAGCACAGGAGATTC
>CAZCHA010000303.1:0-1581 GCA_964498175.1 uncultured bacterium | reverse complement strand
CTCACAAATTCGCTAACAGAATAATGATTCTCAATTTCCATACGAAATGTATTATGAACATAATTACCATTTTCATCTACATGATACAATGCGACAAACTCATCTTTCCTAAAAACAATCTCTTTTAATGCATTTATAAGAGCATCAACATCTTCAGGTTTATTATAAAGTCCGAAAGATGCCCGTACCATTCCGGCTAGTAATTTGTAAATAGATTCAATTTCTTCTTCCGGGATATCAGTAATTGCATCTAGCATATCATCCAAGATCAATTCTTTTACATATGGATGGGCACAGAAGCATTCATTACGGACAGCGATATTGAAATAATCATTTAATACGGCAGCTACCAGTCCATGATGCATTCCTTTAATATTGAATGAAATGGAGCCAGCCCGGGAACATTTGTCGTTGTTTGATTCACCATAAATAATTACGTCCGGGATTTTCCCCATCCGTTCCATTGTATTAAGAACCAGTTCATCTTCTTCACTGTAAATGGTTTCCATCCCTACTCTATCCATAATTTCGATTGCAGTTGCCAGCGCAATTGCACCGGGAATATTTGGTGTTCCCGCTTCTTCCCGATCAGGGAAATAATCTTTTATTATATATTTGTCAACAAATACATCTTCTACCATTCCCCCACCCAGTTCTTCCGGTTCTATGGTCGTTAAAATATCCTTGCGGCACACAACGACACCGGGTGATCCTGGGACATAAGTTTTGTGTCCAGAGAAAACAAATGCATCGATATTTTTAGCCGGGTTGCTGTATCCAGACATCTGGACAGGCATATGTGCTGCCATTTGAGCTCCATCGACCAAGATCAATGCACCATAACTATGCGCGAGTTCGGCAATGTCATGAATAGGATTAATAATTCCAGTAACATTGCTGATACCGGTAATGGCTACGTAATTAATCTGATCTTGGAATTTTTCCAGATTCTCTTGCAATGATTTCATATCAAGACTACCGGGCTGTCCAGATGAATGAGATTTTAAAGGGATATGAATCACTTTACCAGCATGCTTGCGGTGTGGAAGATCATTGGAATGGTGTTCCATAATAGAAATAAGTACCACATCCTTGTCCTTGCGGTAGTCCCTGAATACGCGGGCCAGCCGATTTATACCTGCTGTTGTTCCGCTACCTGTAAAAAAGCATGTGTATTCTTCAGGGTCTGCGCCAAGGAAAGAGAGGATTCGTTGGTGTGCCCAATCATACTGGCTGGTTGTAATTTTAGCCGAAAAGTGGAGTAAACTATGAGAATTGGCGTAGTGGTCAAAAAATTCTTCTAACATATCATGTGCTGCACCCATCATCAGTGTTGATGCTGTGGAATCCAAATAAACTCGGGCAGTTTTCTGCCCATTTGCTAATGTATAAACGGTATCAAGTCCGATAAAATCATTCTGTACTTTTGAAAGAAGTAAATTTTTTGATTTGGTAATATTGGTCATCAGGTTTATTTAATTAGTGTGTAACGCGATTCGAAATTTAAGTACAATAGTTTATTATTTTTTTAAGGTCCTGCTTTGTATTCATATTCCAGAAGCGGATATCATCATCAAATCT
>CAZCHA010000302.1:0-1582 GCA_964498175.1 uncultured bacterium | reverse complement strand
TGAAAAACTTTCTCAAGACAGAATTAGTTATATGCTTAAAAAAGGGAAACCTTTAAGAAACTGATTTTCTGAAAAATAACAAAAATAACAAAGCCCCGAAGAATTTCGAGGCTTTTTTATTACTGAAGGTTAAACACCTTGCATTAAAAGATATACCTGAATCCCAGCTGCATTCTCCAACGGGAGAATTCACCCAAGTCATCCGTAAAAGTTGACTCAGGACCAGTGAAGGAGAAAACGGGCTCTCCATCATCATTCCAGCTGTCAAGAACTAAGGGTGTGAGTGCTGAAGGATCTGCTACTTTTCTTACGCCCCAGCCATCATTGATCAGGTTTCCGAAATTCAAAATATCCAACGACACCTGAAATTTCTGGCCCGCTATGCCAATATTCTGGAGAATCCGAAGGTCAAGGTTCGTGAACCATTCATTCAGTAATCCATTTCGCTCAGCGATTTCGCCACGATTTTCACTTAAATATTTATCCTGTATGATAAATGCATCCAGCGCATCCCAATCAGAAGCGGTTGTCAAGTTTATATCGTTTGCATCTTTTGGAATATAGATTAAATCATTCCCTCCAACACCATCGCCGTTTACATCGCCAGCATAAGTGAAGGAATATCTATTTCCTCCGGAATAAACGTATTGGTTCCCTTCTCCCATTTCGAAAAACAATCCTACATTTGTGGACATGGTTTCACTCCAGTCTCGTGTATAGGTTGCACTGGCAATAATTCGTTGTTTCATTCCAAATTGAGCATAACTCAGATTTGGTTTATTGGGATCTCCCTGAACGGGCTGACTTTGGAATAGAACACTGGCAATTTCTGTGGATTGCAGATTGTTTTTGGCATCCAGATAGGTGTATGCAAGGCTTGTGTTCAAGCCAAAACCAAAACGTTTCCTTAGCTGTAACGTAAAGGTCATGTTAGATCCTTCATCCACATTATCTATAACGTACACACCTTCACCGGATCCAGGATAGAAGGAATTTAATTCGTTGGCACCTACACCACCAAAATATGGACGACCATCAGCAAGAGTTCGTACAGGATTGACCAAGTCTGCGTTCCGCATATAAATGGCATTCAAGTCCGTACTCTGAACTAATTCAAGCGTCGCCAGCATATCGCCTGGCAATGATTTATCAATCGCAACATTGGTTGTCATCACTTGGGGCCATTTGAAATCGTTCACCATAGCATTCAGATCAAAGGATTGTTGCAATACAGATTTCCCATCAACATGTCGCCCTTCTCCACTGTCTGTTTCATGATCCGCATTACTGCCGTCCCCAGGTATATTGGGGTTATTACCTGGGTTAGAGATCACATTTCCAATCCAAACAAATGGCAAGCGCCCTGTAAATACACCCACACCGCCACGGATCTGAAACGAACGGTCACCAGCAACATCATAGTTGAATCCAAGGCGTGGTGAATACAAAGGTGTAGGATCCGGAAGCTTTGCCTGGTCAACGGTTTCTGTTTCATCATTTTCATCTTTAAGACTTAGCGAATCTGTCGAGAATGGGTTGGCAACCGGTTCTGTAAAATACTGTGGAATATCTACCCTCAGTC
>CAZCHA010000301.1:0-1588 GCA_964498175.1 uncultured bacterium | reverse complement strand
TTATAAATCCTAAACTTTTTTCCGTTATATAGAGCAAGTCCATCTAGCGTACCAAGCCAGATATTCGTTCCTTCAACCATAATCGCAGAAACATAACCAAAAGGTATTCCATCTTCTGCTGTGAAAGTTTTAAACTTTTGGCCATCATAAATTGATAATCCACCATTGCCACCAATAAGAAGATTACTATTTACATCTTGAGTAATAGCTCTAATATTTTTATATGAAAAGCCATCATCATTTGTAAAAACTTTTTCAATATTCTCCCCTTGAAACTTTACTAAACCACCCGTATTTGTCCAATTTGGGTCTGCTACACCAGCCCAAATTGTATTATTATTATCTTTAAATAAGTTAAGGACCGGTTTTTGAGGAAGGCCATCGTACTGTGTAATATTTTTAATCTCTTGACCATCATAAATTGAAATTCCCGTATAAGTACCAAACCAAAGCTTATTTTCATTATCGATAACACTTGACATGGTATAGTTACTTTGCATACCATCTGTATATGTAATCTGGCTCCATGTACCTCTGGATGTTCTAGCAACGTTTATTTTTAAATCTTCATATTCATCTTTTGCATTTTTTATATCAAAAACTTTTTTTCTACCAGATTTTTCTCTTACATAGATAAAATCCTCGTTTCCATGAACACGAATATGATATTTGTGGGAAAACGGTAAATTTCCAAAAGTAAATTCACCTTCTGCATTGCTCTGCCTAGTGTGTACCAGACGATCATCCTCTTCCCCATTTTTATCTACACCAATTGCTTGGACGATAACACCGCGCTGTCTTCCTTTATCATCTAGGTTTAAAATTTCCCCTTTTATCTTAGGCTTTGGACCAACCGTAAGATTCATCTTTTTTCTATCTCCATATTTTAAACCAGTCAGAATCTCTGCAGCTCTTTTGGTTTCTCCACCCCGAACATACATAATGTACTCTCCATCTTCATTGACGGGAAAAATATTTATCGAATAGTTGCCATTGATATCTGTATCATCTCCTGCCCATCTTTCTTTATTTAGTTCATAGAGTCTGACTCTTGCAAACGGGACAGGGTTTCCATCTTTGTCGATAACTTTTCCATTTACTTCTGCTCTTGATTCAGGGTAAATAATTAGATTAATACCTGGTTCTTTTACTGCCTCTATCTTCAAACAGGCAATGTTATCTCCTTTATTTAATTTTGCTCTACTAAAATCTTCCTCGTTGTTAGCACGCGGATCAAACACTTTTTTTCCGTTTATATATCTACCACTTCTACAATACCATTGGTTTCCATCAGTGATCACATTTTGTTTTGTTTTTGAATTCACTATGGCTGCACCAATAACTATCTCTTCAACCTTTATGTCCCTGTAATAATGCCAAATACTATGAGAACCATTTGAGCCAGTAGCAGCAGGGGGTTTGAACCAGTTATAGGTTTTTTCTTTATACATGACTGAATTTTTTAATGAGAAGTCATTACTGTTTATAGTCTTAATTAATGAATCAGCATTGTAATCCTTAGGAAAAGGACCGATAAAAGCAAAATTTCTGATTCTATGGTCGTTCTCAATCTGATTATAGATATCAC
>CAZCHA010000300.1:0-1598 GCA_964498175.1 uncultured bacterium | reverse complement strand
TTATTTTACCTAGACCTCGAACATTTCGAAGAATAGATTCAAACCGTTCTGTGATCTGACCAAACATGTGTTTCTGATTCGAATATAGCCCGGTAAATTAGGGTCTTTCTTTATTAAAAGTAAATGCGAAAAGTCAATTGAGATTTCAGGGATTATAACATATAAAATTATAGCAGTTTACTATCACCAAATTTGATATTTTTTGATTTATCTGTTTTGGTTATCGCGCCAAAATAACCAAACCCAAACAATTTGTATCGATTTTGGGACAATCTTTCTATGCTATTTTTAATCATTCAGGCAGTCAGTTTTAGAGATATTCAGTGTAATACTGATTACTTGCTACTCTTGAGTATTGATGATTGTCAATTCGACCTTAATGTAAAATCCTAAAAATTGTAATCAATTGTAACACCAATTTGTTTTGGATCTCCATAACTTTTCCAGAGCTGATCTGGATAAGTAGGTGGAATGAGTCCAAAATAAAAACTTCTCGTTGTATATCTTTTATCTAAGGCATTTCGAATCCATAATTTAACCTTGGCTTTTCCAAAGGATTTTCCAATATTAATATTTAATAGTATATATGGTTTGGATTTTTGATTATGATTATCGGAAAAATAATATTCATCTTTAAAACTCATTTGAACTAAACCAAAAAAACCAGAAATATTTTTAAAATGTACTCCAAAAGAGCCAGTGAAATTTGGAGACATGGCCGCTTCTCGGTCCCCACCATATTCATCCATTTCAGCATTTTCCTGATAGGTAAATTTATCAATCCATGTATCCAAATACCCCAAACTTGTATTCAAAGAGATCCTCGATAAAATTTGGTAATTCGTCTCCCATTCAAACCCTTGAATTGATCCCGATCCAGCATTGGCAGTATAAAAAAGAAAACTGTTTGGATCTCCTTCCGCCTGCTGGTTAGATAAAGATACTTGTTGGTCTTTTCGTAAACTATAAAATGCAGATAATTGTGTCCGATATATATCAGTTGCATGCTTTAATCCGATTTCAAAATTCTGGATAAACTCAGGTTCATAAGGCCTACTTACATCATTAAGATAGGGCTGTTGGTTCACACCACCGGATTTATATCCTTGACAGATAGAGCCATAGTAGGATGTAAATTTATCTTTTAAATAATGTAAAGATGCCCGATACCCAAGCATAGAATGATCTATGTTAAAATGAATCAGCGGCAGTTCTATCTTTTCCCAATAGTCATTCAGGCCTTGGGATTTGCCTTCATATTTTATGGAATTATTTTCAAACCGGATATTGGCTTTTAGCTTTAGCGACGAGGTTAAATCCAAACCATATTGGGCATATCCAGCTATGGCCTGGAAATCATAATGACTGATTGCATCTGTTGCCACGCCGCCAAATAAATATCCCATTGCTTCATCCTGTTCTATCAAATGTTTAAAATATCCTCCCATGATGATGGAACCCATGGACAAACGAATTTCCTGAGTGAGATTTGCACGATTTCGTTCATTCTTATCATAGAATTCATATGCCCAACCTTCCACTACTGGATCAAAATCATGGGTTTCATGCCAATAGGCACTGTCAGCCCAATCGCCATC
>CAZCHA010000299.1:0-1620 GCA_964498175.1 uncultured bacterium | reverse complement strand
GGTTCCAACGGTCAGAATTTTTATTGGAAAAAGGGTTCATTGATCACATAGTGTCCAGAAGTGAAATGAAAGAAAAAATATCCACATTGATCTCTCTTCTTACATGACCCGACCAAAAATTCTCA
Source organism: uncultured bacterium (assembly GCA_964498175.1). Taxonomy (GTDB): domain Bacteria; phylum Fidelibacterota; class Marinisomatia; order Marinisomatales; family UBA1611. Next base: position 1,495 of record CAZCHA010000299.1, on the reverse strand, counting down.
TCACCAATGATGATGGCATTTTTGCTCCGGGCATTCACGCTCTTTGGGAGGCCATGAGCGAGATTGGCGATCCAATAGTGATCGCGCCCCATACAGAACAAAGTGCAGTTGGTCACGCAATTACCTTAACGGATCCCTTACGGGTTGTTCCTGTTCAGCGGTCTGGTGGCTTTGAAGGATTGGCTGTTTCCGGTACGCCTGCAGATTGTGCAAAAATCGCTATAAAATCAATTTTGGACCAAAAACCAGATTTCGTCATTTCAGGTATCAATTCAGGTTCAAATATTGGAACGAATATTATTTATTCAGGTACAATCTCTGCTGCAACGGAAGGAACCATGTTGGGGATACCATCTATTGCAATTAGTTTAGATTCTTATGAATCAGATGAATATCGAGGTGCAAAACAAGCGGCGATTGATGTGGCACAACATGTTTTACGTAACGGTGTCCCTAAAGGAACGCTTTTGAATGTAAATGTGCCATATTGTTTACCGGATGAAATAAAGGGTGTGAAAATCACCCGGCAGGGTAACCAATATTTCAAAGATGAATTTGATAAGCGGACTGACCCACGTGGACGAACTTATTACTGGATGAAAGGAAACATTGTTGATAAAGATGAATCTACGGACATGGACGGAAAAGCAGTTCTGGAAAAATATATTAGTATTACACCCATCCATTTTAATGTAACCAACGAATCCTATATGGATGAACTCAATAGTCAATTTCCCAATGAATAATATTCATAAACAGGGTGTTGTCATTTTGGATTTTGGATCCCAGTATTCCCAGTTGATCGCTCGACGTGTTCGGGAACAAAATGTACATTCTGAAATTCTTCCGCCGGAAACACCTCTAAATGAAATTTTAAACCGTACCCCAGCTGCATTAATTTTATCAGGTGGTCCATCAAGTATTTTTGGTGATGAAGCACCGCTATTTGATGAATCCATTCTTGATGCAGATTTACCTATTTTGGGAATTTGTTATGGACTCCAATTATTGGCACATCACTATGGCGGGGCTGTAGTATCCACGGGGCAAGGTGAATATGGATCTGCAGAAATTGAATTAGATGACAACTCTGGCTTATTTATTAATGTTCCAAGTACATCCAAAGTTTGGATGAGTCACATGGATCGTATTTCTAAAATTCCTAATGGCTGGCAAACATTAGCCCATTCATCAAATGATGTAGTAGCTGCAATAGCAAATGAAAACTATACTCGCGTGGCAACACAGTTTCATCCGGAAGTTGCTCATACTGAAGAAGGCCAAACCATTCTTCGTAATTTTTTATTTCAAGTTGCAAATTGCGCCCCAACGTGGACATCCGGAAATTTTATTGACCAACAAATAGAACTTATTCGAAAGCAGGTTGGAGATGGGAATGTTCTCGTTGGTGTCAGTGGCGGTGTGGATTCAACCGTAGTTGCGGCATTGTTGTACAAAGCCATTGGAGACCAATCAACAGCTGTTTTGATTGATC
>CAZCHA010000298.1:0-1637 GCA_964498175.1 uncultured bacterium | reverse complement strand
GATTCTAAAAAGTAATTTGATTTTTCCAGTTTATCCCAAAACATGAAATAACTTTGAGAGAATTGGAAATCTTTCAAGTTATGTTTTCGCCCCAAATAGATTCTGAAAAGATTCAAACCAGCGAATCCCCAACAACGTCCACTGGATTTTTGATTGGTCGCAGGCATTTCCCCTGAAACTATATCAGAAAATGAATGATCTATTTTTCGATAATGCTCCCAATCCATAGTGAGCTCAATAACTTCATTCCTAATAGATGCATTCCGAGCCAGGCGAACCTGCGGGTTGGCTAGGGTGTTTTTCCTGAAACTATTGAGACTCTTTTTTAAGATTCTTTTACTCATTATAATTCCTCTTTTAATTTATTTGTAGTGAATCAATCATTTCTTCAGTTGCCTCCCAAAGTTTTTTTTGATCTTCCGTTATATAGGAAGCTTTCGAACTTTGTACAACTTTACATTTATCAAAATATTTGCCACTGATTCCGGCAACATCATCCGACGATGATAAATAAACACTGGTTCTAGCGCCCTTTACTATGTCAATTGCAAAAAGCATTTTTGCAATTTTAATGGAATTTTTAGCGAATCCCAGATTATTATTCCCAAAACTTGAATCCACAAAACCTGGATGTAAACAATTAAAGGTCACACCTGAGTCTGAAAAACGATGATGACATTCATAGGTAAACATGATATTCATCAATTTGGATCGTCTATAAGCAGTCCATCCTTTATACTCATTTTCCATTTGAAGATCATTGAATTCCAATTTTGCTTTTCTGTGAGCTGTGGAAGCAACATTAATAATCCGACCACATGAATCGCTTTTCACCATATCCAAAAGTAATTCAGTAAAATAAAAATATGCAAAATGGTTTAACGCAATTGTCTTTTCAAACCCATCATCTGTCAATTTGAATTGACTGAAATAGGCACCGGCATTATTCAATAGAATATCAATGGTATCATATGATCTTTGAATTTTAATGGCTAAAGCTTTTACTGCCTTCATTGAACTCATATCTGCGCAATAGAATTGTATAAATTCATTACCTGTTTTCCGAATTAATTCAGAAACAACAGACTCTCCTTTTTCGAAGTTGCGCCCAACGAGAACAAGGGAATAATTCTTGTTCGCTAATTCGAGCGCAGTTTGTTTTCCAATTCCATCCGTGGCGCCCGTTATGAGACAGGTTTTTTTCATTTAATACATGCTCATTATGCCAAGCATGATTAACATGAAGTATGGGACTAAGTCCGCAGCACCAATATAATCCTTCGCCAATCTCTGTCCAGTAAAAAGAACAATGATGGTAAGTGCCAACCACACAAATCCATAAAAGATCCATAGAGTAACTCGTTCTGCGAATGAATAATAGATTCCATAGACTAGCATTAGTCCACCCGTTAATTCCAAAATAGTTAACAATGATAAAGATAGCTTAGTAATGCCTTTCAACGGTGAGTTTGCAAAATGTACTTCAAAATATTCCAGATTCCCTTTGCGATCCATCATTTTATCAATGGCTGATTGTAAAAATGTAATTGCCATAAGAATGGCTATCAATATTTGACACAACACTAGTGGTCCTGTGAATTTGACACCCAATAATTCAATCCTGTCTCCGTAGCGCT
>CAZCHA010000297.1:0-1646 GCA_964498175.1 uncultured bacterium | reverse complement strand
GAAATGTATCAATATGATACGGAATGTGTTTTTATTTTTATCGACAAAACAAAATTAAATGAGTTTATGTGGACATGTTTCGGCACGATTATTGCTCAATAAAAGATATATTACACCAAATTTCTATTTAGTAAGGAACTGAAGATTGTGAAAAACATTAGAATAATTATCCAAATATTAGCAATACAACTAATTGCATTTACTTCAGCCCAAACATACCAGTTTAGCAATTGCGGAGCCACTGGAAGATTCGGACCAGTTCAGGCTCAGTGTGATAGTGAATATGGTGCTGGAACAGTGACAGTTAATAGCGGCAAACAGCAGTGGACAGTTCCTGCTTCAGGAAACTATACCATTGAAATATTTGGTGCATCCGGTGGCAATTACGGACAAAATTCCTATACTGGGGGTAAGGGTGCTAAAATGAAAGGTGATTTTGTTTTGAACGCGGGAAGTATTTTAGAAATAGTTGTAGGTCAACAAGGTTCACCGAATAATTCAAATCCGCAAACTATTTCCGCAGGCGGCGGCGGCGGTAGTTTTGTATATGATTTAAATAATAGTAGTGCATTAATAGTTGCTGGCGGCGGCGGCGGACCATCCTATAAAGAAGATGGTTATGATGCTGGAATAAATAACAATGGTACAACAAATGGAGGCTCTTCCGCAAGTGGCGGTGGCGGTGGCGGTGGCGGTTTAGTTGGTAATGGAGGAGAATCCGGGCAAGGAGCCGGAGGTGAATCATTTGATAATGGTTCAGCAGGCGGTTGTGGTTTTTATTATTCAAGTTGCAATGAAAATCAAGGTGGTTTTGGCGGCGGCGGCGGCGGATCTTGGGCAAATGGAAATGATGGTGGCGGCGGCGGCGGCGGATACAATGGTGGCAATGGCGGACCAGGCGGATCTCAAGATACAGGAGGATTTGGCGGTGGTTCTTACAATTCCGGTGCCAACCAGGACAATTCAAGCGGTGTCAAAGTTGGCCATGGCTCTGTAACAATTACTTTTTTAGGGCCTGACCCAATAACCAGTATAGATATCACAGGCACATCCGGATACAGAATGTTATCCAGTCCAGTATCAGGTGCAGTGTATGGTGATTTACTGGATGAGCTTTGGACTCAGGGTATGGCTGGCTCTGATGATCCAGACAATGGTGGGGCCAATGCTTGGACCTGGAACAACAGTTGGAATGCACTTACGGATTTAGCAACTGATAATTACACAGCAGGTAGTGGCGTATTAGTATATGTATTTGCTGATACAGATTTTGATGGTACAGATAATCTTCCAGTTACCCTTACCCTTAATGGCACCCAAAACACATCCCCTGTAACTATTGCAACCAATGATGACAGCTGGAACCTCCTGGGCAACCCCTATGGGTACTCCCTAAGCATCCAGCAGTTGGCAGCAGATAATTCAGGTCACGGTGCTGTTTACATTTGGGATAATAATACAAATGCCTATAAGATCCACAATGGTACAACAGGTGACATAGCAGATGGGCTTATTGCTCCTTTCCAGGGTTTCTGGTCTAGGGCAGATGCAGGTGCTACAAGTTATACATTTAGTGAAAGCAGTATATCATCTGATGCAGGGACTAACTATCGTACCACCACGGATGAATCCAGTGGAAGCGCTGT
>CAZCHA010000296.1:0-1647 GCA_964498175.1 uncultured bacterium | reverse complement strand
CTCATTTTTTAACACAAAGTGTTGCAATGGCCTGTGCTGCCCAACCAGAACTATCGCCCACAAATCCAAGATAGTCTGTGGTTGTGGCTTTTACGGATACTTTGGATTCATCAATTTGCATTGAATAAGCTAAGTTATATTTCATTTGGGGAATATATTCTTCAAGTTTTGGTTTTTGGATAATAATGGTTGAGTCTATATTATTGATCTCAATTCCAAGATCTCGAATTTGTTTAACTACATCAGCTAAAAAGTAGCTACTAGGAGAGCCTTTCCAAGTATCATCATTACTAGGAAAATATTGACCAATGTCCCCCAGTGCAGATGCGCCAAGAAGTGCATCCACCACTGCATGAATTAAAGCATCACCATCAGAGTGTCCCACTGACCCAAAAGATGATGGTATATCCACACCCCCTATAATAAGTAATTCCCCTTTTGCCAACTGGTGAACATCAAATCCTAATCCCGCTCTCATCATAAACCTGTTCCCTGAGTCTGTTGAACGGCAACTACTTCCGCTCGTATCCAGTCATCTTTTGTAGTAATTTTAAAATTATTTGTGTCTCCATCTACCAGCCTGATGGAGAATCCCATTGCTTCCATTAATGCGGACTCATCGGTTCCAATTAAGTTTTCTGTTTCGGCATGATACAACGCTTGAAGTAGTTTATTTTTATGAAAACATTGAGGAGTTTGCGCCAGCCATATTTTTTCACGATCAAGTGTTTCTTTTACCAATCCATTCTCAGAAAATTTTACCGTATCCTTACTGGGAATTCCCACAACGGAACCATCTGCAAATTCACAAGCAGAAATGGATCGCTGAATAAGGTCTTCTGTGACAAATGGTCGGGCAGCATCATGGATGCAAACTAATGTTGAATGCGCATCACATACATTTATGCCATTTTTCACCGAATCCTGCCGGCGTGTACCCCCAGCCACTACTTTTACTGGTTTTCCGGCCGACATGGACAGCACATCTTTATGGGTGGAGTCTACATTAGCACTAGGCACAGCTAAAATAATTTCGTCAATAAAGTCCGATTGCAAAAATAGTTTTAAGGTATGAAAGAAAAGCGGACGGCCGAAAAACAATTTAAATTGTTTTTCTTCGCCAAATCGTTCACCAGAACCAGCAGCAGGAATGATTGCAGACACTTTCATATTACATAAAGTTTTTGATCAAATGATAATCATGGCATCACCATAGCTCAAAAAACGATAATTCTGTTTTTTAGCTTCCAAGTATGCTTTTTTGATTAATTTGCGACCAGCAAATGCACTGACCATCATAAACAAGGTTGATTTAGGCGAATGAAAATTGGTTATCATTTTATCCACCATTTTATATTCGTAAGGTGGATAAATAAATTTATCCGTCCAACCCCTTTTTGGAGTTACTTGGAATCCGGATATGGCAATTGTTTCTAACGCACGCACGGTGGATGTCCCTACAGCAATAATCTTCCGGTGACGCTTTTTAGCCTGGTTGATTGCCATGGCAGTTTTAGGGGAAACTTCGAAATATTCAGAGTCCATCTGGTGTCGATTAAGATCTTCTACTTGAACAGGGCGAAAAGTTCCAAGCCCAATATGAAGTGTGATATTTTCAATCTTGGTGCCTTTGTCTTTTACTTTTTT
>CAZCHA010000295.1:0-1661 GCA_964498175.1 uncultured bacterium | reverse complement strand
CCGGGAGCTGGACATATTTTCCTGATGTTTGACAGTGGTGTAAAACCGGATGACGTTGGAAAATATTTTCTCGATGAAAATGAAGTTGTGGTTTTGAATGACAAAGTTTGGATTCCTATTGAAGCAACACTTGTTGGAAAATCTTTTTTCAGTGCCTGGAAACAGGGTGCCTTAAAGTATAATGAAATGAAAGCCGAGAATTTTGTGAATGAGATATCTGTGAAAGAAGCATCAGCAAAATACCTGGCAGGATCCCATATTACGCCGGATATGCCTATGCCGGTAATTGATGGCATCAATGATTTATTGAAAGAAGATATTAAACAATATGGTGTATGGCTGGAGCAAATTGTTTATAACGCCGTGGGGAATAAATTGGACGCAGCGGAAGATTACTATGATGCTGGTGTTAAATACATGGAGTTTGGACGGTATAAGGAAGCAATCAATATGCTGGAAACGGCTATTAATATGAAACCTGTATTCCCCGATGCTATCAATACCTTGGGTGTTTGTTACACCAAAAAAGAAGAATACGAAAAAGCGATAGAATTTTATGAAAAAGCGCTTGGACAGTCCGGTGAACATGCTGGTTATATGCTGAATATTGCTATCTCCCATTTTATGATGGGTAACAAAGGGATGGCCAAGCAGAAGTATGATGAGGTGATTTTGATTGATCCTGTTTTTGCAGGAAAACTGGATAAGGTCTTTGGTGCTGCAAAAGCATCTCTGGCTGGCAGTATTTCTAAAGGGCCAAAATTGGAAATCTCTGATGACCTAGAAGCAGAATTGGCATCTGGTTCTTCCAAGGGTTTAGTTGAAGTATCGGATACAGCTATGGATATAGAGCCAGAGGATATTAAAAAAATTAATTTTAGAAAACGTCGTGCACGGAGCGACAACACGGTCGGTATCACTTTTGCCCGTTTAGGAAACTATTCTATGGCCATTGATTATTTCAGGAAAGCTGTGGAAAATGATATGGAAGAGTTGGATTATAAGGTTAATCTAGCAGTGGCACTCTATAGAATGTATAAATATGACGAAGCTATGGGGTATTATGAAGAAGTAAAGAAGGCAAAACCTGAATTAGTGACGCAATTAGATTTTATTGAAAGTATGGGCGAAATCACACCCAAATTCAGTAAATTTGATTAAATTCAGACCCTAACTAGGAAATAGCAATGAAGAATATTAAATACATATTACCTATTTTTGCTCTAGGACTTGTCTTTGCCCAAGATGATGACGATATGGATGCCATGTGGGATAATACAGTCTGGAATGAGATCGAAGATATAGCAGATGAAGAGATACAGGAAGTTGATAATATAACTGCTGTGGCTGGTGTCCGTGGTGCTGAAGCAGAAGATGAAGCCCTGCATCACCTCTATTATAGGCAATCCATGAAGGGGCCTAGTGAAATGGCGCTCAATAAAGCATTAGGAAAATTGTTAAACACATTAACAACTCTGCAGGAAAAAGATCCTAATCATAAAAAGATTCCGGAAGTAACCCATTATGTGATCCAGATCTATAAAAAGCTGGGCGATAATGCCAAGGCCAAGGCGAAACAGGACGAACTTTTGGCCAACGCACCAGATTCCAAGTGGGCTAAATTCTATAAATAATCCAATTTCTCAAACCAAATAAAAAAA
>CAZCHA010000294.1:0-1663 GCA_964498175.1 uncultured bacterium | reverse complement strand
TAGAACAAGTGCCTCCTAAGCATTAGATGCAGGTTCGATTCCTGCCGAGGGTACATTGTCGTGAAAGAAGTTTACCGATGAGAAAAGGGAGCAAATAACTCCCTTTTTCTCATTTTCTATTTATTGTAAATATCCCATATATAGTATATAATAGTGAAAAGGGTATACACAGTGTACACACAGATTTCATGCGACTGCCTTAATTTGTTCTGCATGGAATCATCAAATCCGTCTGGGGTTATTGGTCCACATGGCGGGATTCTCTGCCCATCCACGCCCACATTCGTGGGTTTTTTAATTCATAGATGATAGGTAGATTTGGGTATGATTAAGAGAATTACATCACTACTATTGTTTGTTGAGATTTCTTTTTCTCAGGCCACAACTATTGCTGTATTTGATTTTGAAAATAATGGTTTAGAGACACATCAGGTTAGACAAATAACAAGCAGATTAGAAAGTGAATTGGTAAAAATCGAAGGGCTCAAGGTTGTAGAAAGAAACAAAATAGATGAGCTATTAAAAGAACAAAAACTTCAAATGAGCGGTTTTGTTGAAGAAGAATATTTAATTGATGTAGGGAAAATGCTTGGAGCCAAACAAATTGTATTGGGAAGTATAGGTAGGATTACTGATGACTATTATACTATAACTGCCAAATTAGTAGATGTGAAAAGTAGTGAGATGATTCAATCTGCAGATTACGATGCTGAAAATGGACTAATACAATTACTAAAAGATGGTTTAAAGATTATTGCATCTCAGTTGGTTATTGAAAATCCATCCACAGCTACTTTTAAAACGATGAATAACCTTAAAACAACGTTAGATAGTAAAAAATATATAATTACAATAAATAAAATTTATCTTGATGGTGATGCCTTTAAATCAAAAGCAGGAGATTTTTTCGGAATGCCGGTTAGGATATATCTTTTCCAGGATGGTGAAAAAATATGGGAAGTTGCTTTAGGAAGGGGGAAAGGTCTTATTAAGGTTGGTAAGACGAAAATTATAAAGTTTAATCCATTGACATCTTATGAATTATTAATCACTGAAGATGTATTTATTAGTAAAGAAACAGTAGGAGTAGATTCTACTGGTTTTAAGGCTTATTGGATTAAATCAAAAGATGGCGATTGGCCTTTCGTCAAAAATAAGATCTCATTTGGTAATAATTCTTATATAGAATTAAGTCAAATGGCTTATGATGATTAGATGCACAAAGGTGTGTTTTCTCACTTAAAATAAACTTTACTATTCTTTTTATACGTAGTTTACATAATATAGTAAGTGAGAGATTCAACATCGTTTCATATACGTTAAAATGCTAAGTCCAATAATATTAAGAGAAAATAATATCCTAATCATTAGTTGCAGGTTTGATTCCTGCCGAGGGTACACAATTAACACTCATTCTATAAAAGGAAAAACATGTTAAAACCAAAGAAAACAATCACTAAAAAAGAGATTCAGCGAGATCCATTTTTAGAATCTATTAACAAGACCCAGGCTCATTTGCAGGAAAAACGATCGTATTATATGAAAATGGCTCTTGGATTAATTGTTGTATTAATCGGCTACAATATTATTTCAGAGCAAAAGTCACAGTCAAATTTTGATGCCAGTACAGCTTTAGGGCAAGCTATGGTAGCGCTGGACCGTG
>CAZCHA010000293.1:0-1668 GCA_964498175.1 uncultured bacterium | reverse complement strand
TTTAACATCAATTCACCCAATATTGGCCGATTATTCCCAGGAGATTCACTGGACTTTCATGCATTGGCACGGTTGGGATCATTGCCATTTCTATCACCATATATTGCGGATTTGGATTCAGTGCGTGGAGATGTGGATATATCTTTATCCTTAACTGGCTCTGTAGAATCGATTCAACGAAGTGGTCATATCAAAGTGAAAAATGGGGAAATCTATACCCTATTGATCGCCGATCCGGCAACATCGGTTGAAGGAGAAGCCTTTATGAATCGTAATCAATTAGTCATACAAGATCTGGAAACAACACTTTTTCATTCAAATGGGAAATATCCAAAACCAAAAAAGCAGAATACAACTTTGTCAGGCTCTATTGATTTTACCCAGTTTTTTAATCCTAGTTACGATTTGCACCTAAAAGGTGAAGAAGCATCTTTTAAAGCACTTTACTTGGATATCACAGGACAAAGTAACGTGGATGTCACTATTTCCGGGAGGGATACAATTATAATCGCAGGTACAATTGAATCTTTAGATGCAAATATTTTTTATGAATTCACCACAGAAGAAATGGGTACAGCTCTTCCTCAAGAGACTGGTACTGTCATGTCATATCAACTCAACATTCCTATCCGGGGAACGGCATTATTCCAGAATTCTCAAATCGATGCAGTAGTGACTGGTGAATTGAGTTTATCCCAAATTGGACATCAGGAAATGGATTTTGGAGGTGAAATCTTTGTAGAAGATGGGAGTGTTTTCTCTTATAAGGATAATTTCAAGGGACTTCAGGGTTATGTGAGTTTTGATAACAAAGGATTCAACCCATTATTTGATGTAAATGCCTTCACAATGATTGACGATGAACGAATAAACCTCCGGATCAATGGTGGAATAGATGATTTGGATATTATGTTGGAATCCGCCAGTGGATTTTCAGAAAGTGATATTTTAGAATTATTGACTTGGGGAAAACGATTTGAAGATCAGGATTTAACATCAACGGGTTTTGGGAATCAAACTGTCTCCGTTCTTGGATCATTATTGGAGAACCAATTGGAAAAAAACTTGAAAGATTCTGAATTTGGTAAATTGGGGTTGGTGGATGATATTGCTATATCGGGTGCTGCCGGATTACTTCAAGGTGCTGATGAAGATTTCGAAGTCACAGCAAAAAGACAAATAGGTGATAAAACTTTCTTAAATTTATCGTATAAAAGGTCCTTTTCATTAACAAATCCTAACCAATCACAGATTGGTGTAGAGTATAAATTAAACCGACATTTTTCTGTGGTAGGGAATATAGATGAGTATGGAAATTTAAACCTAAAATATCGTTACCGATACGCTTATTAAGTAATACGTGAAATCACTAAACACAATTCTTTTATGCCTTTTGGCATGGATGGGTGCTGTGCGCTCGCAATCCGATGATATTATAATCAAAACAGTCAATTTGATAGGAAATGAGAATGTTTCCATGAATGAAGTAATGTATATCATTCGTCAACGTCCACCTAATTGGTTTGTCCGCCAACCTGAATTTGATTCTCGTCTTTTAAAACTCGATGCGCTGACTTTAAAAAGTTTTTACCATTCTAAGGGTTTCCTGGATGTCAAATTGGAAGAATCTTATTCCATTGAAAACAATTTTGCTCATATCGTTTATAA
>CAZCHA010000292.1:0-1695 GCA_964498175.1 uncultured bacterium | reverse complement strand
CAATCGTGAAAATATGCAAAATGGGAAATAACTGCAGGGTCACCATCATTAAACTGGGATAGATATAACCCATTTTTCTCAACAGTTCTCCAGTGCTTGAATCCATGGATTGGACTATGGAATAATTTTGAATCTTTCTGTAATTGATCAATTAAATCTTTTCTTTGTTCCCATAGCCAATACATTGCAAAATCTACCCATCATCCCCCAAACAAAAAACCCCAGGAGTGTGGGGCTTGATACAGGACCTAGCGAACAGTAAGGTAATTCATTCACCATATTCGGCTTTAGGATTAGAATCATACCAGGATTCCAGACGCTGAACGCTTGATGAATCCAACCCCAAAGTTTTTGCTTGGATGTCCAATAATTTTCTTTCCCGATCCGTAACGGAATCGTCTTCTCTCGCGAGAGCATAAGCTTCCAAATAGCCCTTTTCTACCGAAGTGAAGGACTCTGGCATAATGATGTTCGAGAATCCATTTATGATCGACAATATTTGTTTACGAAACAAAATCATTGGAAGACCTATAATCACACCACCGATCCACCCTATTCCAATCATTGTTTCCATAGCTTCAGAAGTTATCAGAAATAAAATACCTCCTGTACCCGCAAATACCGCAGCACTGAAAGTTTTTCGGAGCCGTTCATCGATACCCAGAATCTCATTTTTGAGTATGGCATATGTAAACATCACACCCTCGAAAAGTGCAGTAGCCAGTATACTAAGTATAAACCCGTAGAGTCCAACCATATAGATACCGATCACAGACGCATCTCCGATGTATTTTGCAACGTCCGCAAAATTAATCTGACCAAACTTGGATGATAAATATATCATAAAAGCTACCGTAGCGCCTTGAAAAACAACCTTGCCGGAGAAACCAATAAACAGTGCTCTTGCCTCTTTAACTTTTTCTATGCTGGCACCTTCATTCTCCAATGTTTTCTGGGCGTTTCTCATAAATCCAAGAGCAATCATTGCAAAAAAGACCTGAGAGAACAATAGCAGGGTTCCTAGGGGAGTAGATCCGGTGGTGAAATACGAATAGGGATGATACTCGGGAATATCAAAACAGGATGCTGCGAATTCCTTTGTTCCAGGATATAGCGTAACCTGAGGAATACTAGCGGCGTCCAAGCAGATTATGTGGCCTATTCCTCCAAAGGCTCCTACGATTCCGCCGTTTTCCTTAATCATCCAGGCAACTATCAGCCCCGATAGCAATGGTAGGCACCAGTAGAGGTTTTTACGAATCCCATCCCAACTCATAAACTTGAAATACCGAACGGGATAGAACGCGCAGATAGAAACGTAAAGAAGCAGAGACAAAATAAGAAAAAACCACCAGACTACTCTTACATATTGTATTATAGGCATTATCTCAGGCCCAAATGGATAAAGAAATTTCCAGTCAAAACTAACCTTAAAACCCTCCGCTATAAGCAGTAGGCACATAAACCGATTTTCTGCTGAGGTTGGTCTCGCACGCAGAATCAGGGATCCAAGAATAAAAAGATATATCATCGCAATAAAGCCCAACCAGGCAAAGATAATGGAAAGACCTACTGTTTCACCTCTAAAGAGATCAATATTGGACAACATCCTGATGTAATAACCGCTGACGTTTTCCATAGTTTTTATCCGAAAATTACGGTATCAAATAAAATTGTATTTTTCATGGTTAACTG
>CAZCHA010000291.1:0-1695 GCA_964498175.1 uncultured bacterium | reverse complement strand
TCTTTAACGGAAGAGCCAGAAGCTGAAATTCCAGTAGCTCAATTATTGGTTAATCGGTATGCTGCCAGAAAAAATCATGAACCGATTCCAGAAATCAATTCCATTCCATATGATCCATTTTTCCGAAATAAGCGAGAGACAAATACTATATTGAATCTAGGTGGTGATGAGGTACCGCGCATCATTGGGAATATCTCAAGAAAAGGTTTAATAACGTATCATGATCTGATACCATTTGGATATATTTATTCTGAAAACCGAGATAAATGGCAAATTTCTGATCAAGCTGTGGATTTTCTATTTATTGGAAACAATTCTATTGATTTTGAAATTCCCGGCACATTAGGAATAATCCAAAACCACATTTCATCGGAAGATAAAGAGAGACATTTTTCAATTTATTCATTTGATGAAAAATCGATGATTGATCAAAACAAAATTTCATTTTTAAATATTCATTCAGACATTTCCTCAAGTTTAATGGTCGAATTAAGTCAACTAAAAAAAACAATATTTGTATTAGATACAATTAACGAACACGGATATGCTGATCAAAGACGATTTTTTGTTGAATGCATGAAGAAAAAGGTCCAAAATCCCATAATCGTTAAAAGATCATATCGCCAATGTTCTCAGGATGAATTGCTTCTTTATTCAGCAACAGACTTGGGCGGACTGCAGTTGGATGGATTCGGAGATGGTATATGGATTGACTCCAGCCATGATGTTGGTTATGTAAATGAAACCGCATTTGGTATTCTCCAGGCAAGCCGTTCCAGAATCTCAAAAACAGAATATATTTCTTGTCCATCTTGTGGAAGAACACTTTTCGATCTTCAAGAAACGACGGCAATTATTCGAGCTCGGACCGATCATTTGAAAGGACTAAAGATTGGGATTATGGGCTGTATTGTTAATGGTCCCGGAGAAATGGCAGATGCTGATTATGGATATGTGGGGACGGGAGTTGGAAAGATATCACTTTATAAAGGCCAGGATGTGATTGAAAAAAACATCCCTTCAGAATCTGCTGTTGATGCCTTAATTCAACTGATTGATTTACATGGAGATTGGATTGAACCTGCTGATGTTTAGCATTAGCCAAATGTCACTGAAAATCGTATTTTTGACCTAATTAAATCGTCTAAGATGCTTAAAAAGAGTCAACTATGAAAAAATTCATTCCATTTCTGCTCATAACAACTTTATTCGCACAAATTGGTGAAGGTAAACTTTCGCCGGTGGTTACTTATTGGAAAACCTTGTCTGTTGATGAAAAAGAAACATTCCTGTTTTCCTATCTAACCCAGGTGTATGAAACACATACTGAACTTCAAAACTCAGTTGGGTATGATGGCTTTACTGAATGGTATTACGAAAATCGGGCAGAATTGGTCTATGGTGTTTTTGATAAATTGAAGGAAGTTACTATAGCAGAAATGGCAGTATGGATTGATGAATTTTATTCTCATGGAGAATACGCTAACCGGCCATTCTACGAAGCATTGGAATTCGCATATCGGTTTGCCGATGCATCAGGCGGTACTATGTGGCAAAAATATGAAAACCTGAAATTTGAAAAAATCAAACCCGGAAAAGACTAATGCCATTTCAACAGCCAAAATTTATTAATGGTTGGCTGGATATATATAGAACAGGAGGATTCAAAAAACTCATTAGAGAAAAAGGCTGGAC
>CAZCHA010000290.1:0-1697 GCA_964498175.1 uncultured bacterium | reverse complement strand
CTCTAGATTCAGATGAATCAAATTCCAGCCGGGATATACCGGGAGAGCTAAATATTCAGAATAATTATTTTGAGGGCAACAGCAGCGGTGATGGCGAGAATTTTTATTCTTTTGGCTATGAAGGCGATATTGATGTGAGTTATAGTGTTTTTGAAGATATAGACTGTGAATCAAATACTGTAAATGATTTTGTACTTAAATCAATAGAAGATGAAGCTAATTACATCCAGAATGATATATCCGGTGTTTGTATAGAATTAAACTCATTTTATGTATCTGCTAATGATGGCAACGACAATAATGATGGTACAGAGACCAATCCTCTAAAAACGATCGGACACGCTCTAACACTTGTAAAAGATGATGGGACTGTGACCACTATTAATCTTAATCCAGGAGTTTATTCACCATCAACAAATGGAGAACATTTTCCAATTGTTCTTCCAGACAATGTTCACTTGATCGGTGATCAGAATGATAATACAATATTAGATGCTGAAGCGAATGCAAGTAAGGAAGCAGCCACCATGATCATCTTTGAAGTTGAAAATGTAACAGTATCTAGATTGACCTTAACCGGTGGCTACTCTGAAGGTCATGGGTGTACTGGAGGCGGAGGGCTCCTATTGGCTGCTAATGACATGTTCAATTTAGATACAGAGGATGGAACCAATATTGCCTTGTCATATCCGGTTATTGAATATGTGATCATTGAAAATAATCACTCACATAATGGTGGTGGAATGTCCTTCTTTCGGGTAGATGGTCCTGTTTTGAACAATGTTGTTATAAGGGACAATACAGCAACGGCATTTGGTGGAGGAATTTTCTCATACGTCTCAACCATGACAATGACAAGTGTGACGATTTCTGGAAACCAGAATCAAGGAGAGGGTCAAGGTGGCGGGATGATGTTGGCAAATTCTCGAGGCACATATGATAACATGTCTATAACAAATAATACTGCGGTCGGAAGCCATGGAGGTGCAATATGGACCAATAATAGTGGTGGGCCTGATAGCTATGGCGGTTGGACCATGACAAACTCTGTCATTAGTGGAAATATCGGTCAATGGTTTGCAGGTGGCATTATGGCTGCATGGTCACACCCAACCCTTATTAATTGTACAATTACTGGGAATACAGGATACTGGGGCGGAGGCGGAATTTTTGGTCTCGAAGGTGGTTTCACCTTAAAGGAGTCCATGGTTAGTAATAATTTTTCCTTCGGTAGCGGTGGAGGTATCAATGTATGGGGCCCAATTAATGGTAATGATGGAGTGGTCATTGAAGATTGCATAGTGTCTGGGAATGAAACCGACAGTAATGGTGGTGGAATTGTTCTCGATGAAGATGTTGACGCTATCATCACACGTACTTCCGTTGTTGATAATTATGCTTCAGGAAATATTGGTGGAATTAATGTTTTGAATACAAATGCAACTATAAACAATGTTACTGTTAGTAGAAATGCATCAGGTGGCGGCGGTGGTGTAGGCATCACTAACGCTAATGTCAATATAGCCAATTCAATTGTCTGGGAAAATACTGGTAATGAAGTTAGTGGTTCTGCCACTATCACTTACAGTGATATTGAAGGCGGATATGATGGTGAAGGCAATATCGATGCTGATCCACTATTTACGGATGCTAATAATGGTGATTATACCTTACAAGCTCCCGATTCACCATGCATT
>CAZCHA010000289.1:0-1699 GCA_964498175.1 uncultured bacterium | reverse complement strand
ATAGTTTTAAGACCCATTTAGGACTCCTTCTTTTAAGTTATTAACTATAGTTATTAGTTCTTGGGTTGCCACATCGAGATCTTCATTAATCATCACATGGTCAAACCGATCTTTATATTCCATTTCTTGCTGGAATCTCTGGAGGCGAACCTTAATTCGTTTTTCCGAATCGGTGCCGCGTTTTTTTAATCGTTCCCTCAAATGTATAACACTTGGTGGAATAATAAAAATTGAAAAGGAATTGTCCGGGTACAATTCTTTGATTCGAATAGCACCTTTTACATCCAGTTCCAATAAAAGTATTTTATCCTGAATAATGGCATTTTCCAAGGTTAATTCTGGCGTGCCATAATAATAACCGTGAACATTTTCCCATTCAGCTAATTCCTTATTCAGGATCCGATCCTCAAATTCATCATGGGAAATAAAGTGATAATCATCACCATCATATTCAATACTTCTTTGCTTCCGTGTGGTATAAGATGTTGACCATTCAATTTCCGGCATAACCTTTTGCAAGGCTTTACAAAGCGTTGTTTTTCCAGAACCTGATGGTGCTGATATGGTGATCAAATTAATCATTAGAGGATATTCTGAACTTGTTCCCGGATTTTTTCTAATTCGCCTTTTATTTCTATAACATGATTTGTCACGGCAGGTTGGGGACTTTTAGAACCAATAGTATTTACTTCCCGGCCAATCTCTTGAATCAGGAAATTGATTCTCTTTCCCACAGGTTCTTCCTGGTTCATATATGATGACAATTGTGTGAAATGACTTTTACAGCGAACAATTTCTTCTGTAATGTCCGCCCTTTCAGATAAAAAAGCGACTTCCTGGATAAGACGAGTTTCATCTAATGGTTCTCCATCCAACATTTCCGAAATCTTTTCCCGCATTTGAACCTGTTTCTCAAGAGTAAACTTTCCAGAAATTTCTCCTACTTCATCAATCCTAGTTTGAAGCAATTCCATTCGATTCAATATATCTGTTTGGATCTGATGTCCTTCTTTTTCACGCATTTCATTTACCTGGTTTAAAGCAAGTTCCACTGCTTTTAAGATGATACCGGGTTTTAAGTTTTCCGGTTCATCTGCTGAAAGAAGATCATTGGTTGAAATTATATCACTCAAATTCATTCTCTGACCATAGTCCACATGTATTTTTTTTATCACATCTTGTAGAATTTCAAATCGTTTTCGATTAAAACTCAAATGTTGTGAATCCTGACCTGACTTTAATTCAATACGTACTTGGACATTACCTCGTTGAAGAGATGTTTCGAGTGAATTTCGAACCTTTATTTCCAAGATGGGATCCAAATTGAACCCACGTATTTTTGTCTCCAGAAACCTAGAGTTAACGGTCCGTATTTCTACATTGATCTTATTTGGGCCTTTGCCGGCTGAACCGCGACCGAATCCTGTCATACTTTTAATCATAATTTCCTATAAGGGTATAGCCTATTAAACTACGAATTTAAGAGAATATTATCCAAGAAGGATGATAGCCGGAATAGGATAAATATTGGGCTCTAAAAACTAGGGAATAATTCAAATATCTAAAGAAGAAGAAAAAAATAACTAAACTATTAATCAAGAAGTTTCGATTTAACCCATTCTATTGAAAAATTCAAAGATATGAGATGATGATTCCCTAACCCATTGGCAGAGCTCGATGATAAAAAAGCATAATCGAT
>CAZCHA010000288.1:0-1704 GCA_964498175.1 uncultured bacterium | reverse complement strand
CTCTAACAGGACTTCGCCATCTACTTCTTCTGTACCATCAGTATTACCCCAAAGAATAGAATTGGTTAGATTGACGTTACCACCCTCACCTACACCTATACTTCCACCATATGTTGATGAATTTCCGCTGACCGTAATATTTTCAAGTGTTACATCTGAAAACTCAACCAAGATTCCACCGATACCATTATTAGCATGATTATCAACAACGGCAGTACGTTTGATAATAACTTCATCAACTCCATATATCGCTATTCCACCACCATGATTTCCCGTTACTACATTACCAGTCACTATGCAATCTTCAATAACCAGATTACCTCCAACACCACCCCATTCTGGTGTCGCGTCACCCCATGCATAGATACCTCCTCTATGAAAGGATGAATTATTACTGACAATAGACTCCTTTATCGTCATGGTCGATTTGTATGAGACGATCCCTCCACCTTTCGTAGTTGCTGTATTGTCTTTTATTGTGACATTGTTCAAAACAGGACCATCTACCCGAAAGAGAGCTAATCCACCACCATTAAGCGCGTGACTATTCTCAATGATCACATTTTCTAACACTGTATTATTTTGTTCTACATCTCCTTCAAAATTAAACATAGCATCAGCAGTCAATAGAAGGGCTCCGCCTCCTGTACACCCATGATTTTCAGCATAGCCACGGGATAGGGTCAAATTTGCTACTTTTACATCTTCAACTTCTTTTATGATCATTACTGCAGCTTCCTTCCATTCATTCGCTTCAGCATCTAATATTGTGGTCTCACTTGCCTCACCTATTAAGTGAGCTTTATCAGGAAGAACAATTGGAAATGTTTCACCATTTGTTGATCGTGAGTAAACACCTGAAGCAAGGTTTATTGTGGTAGCAATTGCTCCATCTTTTACAAGGGTTAGAGCATGACCAATTGTTTTTAAAGGTTCTGACTCCGTGCCCGCGTTATTATCATCACCAGAGTTAGATACATAAAATGAATTTGATTCTATACAACTGCCGGATATTCCATTTTGAACATAATCTGCTGTATTTTGCAGTGATCGAAGCACAAAATCATTTACACTGTTTGTTTCACAGTCAATATCTTCAAAAACACTGTGACTTACATCTATGGATCCTTCATAACCATGTGAATAAAAATTCTCACCATCACCGCTTCTGTTACCCTCAAAATAATTATTCTGAATATTTAATGTGCCGGGTATTGTTCTGCTTGAATTAGTATTCTGGCTGGTGCTATTCCTGTCTTCATCAAATTCAATATCTTCACTGCTGTAATGACCAATTGCACCTCCATTAGCAACCTCAATGTTTGTTGGATTATTTCCTCCAGTATCGTGAGAAAAACCATTATTCAAAAAACGATTGTACATTATGGTTGGATAGGCTTTAAATATCAGAATTGCACCGCCGGATCTTTCTTTCTGAATAAAACCACAGTTGTCTCTCTGCATAGATGTTCCCACCCCATCTTGAAATGTTAACCCTATGATCGTTGGCTGGATATTTCCGTCACGGATAACTAGGCAACTTCCCTTATTAGGATCGCTTGCCTCTTGTGCGCCACTGATTACGGTCTCTTGGATGTTTACATTATCGAGCCAATCAGAGCCAAGGTCATCATTTATAGCGTGGCTGGCAAGTGCTATTTCTTTTTCAAGAATGAGATTTTCGTAGTAGGTGCCCTGTGCAAT
>CAZCHA010000287.1:0-1706 GCA_964498175.1 uncultured bacterium | reverse complement strand
TCTCTGCATTTCTTCAATTTATATTGATCAATGTAATGACTTTCGGAGGCTGTTTTATAGGCTATGAAATGGTTAAAAGAATAAAGTGGCTGCGGCCTATGTTCGGCATAAAACCAATATCGGTCAGGAAATAATCTGTCCTTCAGTATCTAACTCCGGATAAGGTTCTCCTGTAGATTGGTAAACCTTTGCCGCTTCAGGATAAGAAAACTCGAACAGAAGTTTTTCAACCGTATTTTTATCCAATCTACACTTTTCATATAATCCCGCTTGTAGCCTTTGTCGTTGGGCTTCAAATAAAATAACTGCATTTGCCACAGACACATTCAAGCTTTCCACCATACCCTGCATGGGAATTTTGATCTCTTCATCTACCATATCCAAAGTTTCCGGTGAAATTCCATCCAACTCAGCACCCAACACAATCACAGATGGTTTGGTATAATCAATTTTACGATAATCAATCGCTTTTGCACTGCCATTGGCAGCATAAATAGAAAAACCACTTTGCTTCAATTCAGAGATTACATTGGGTACAGAATGATGGATATGAAGGTTCACCCAATTGTTTGATCCACTGGCAGATTTTAAATTCACACCCACTTTCTGTTCATTAGAAGAGATTCCATGTATATCACTGACCCCAACCGCATCGCAAGAACGAATAATAGCAGCAAGGTTGTGTGGTTTATGGATATTATCCAAAACTACCGTCAGGTCTGGCTGACGTTTGTTTAAAATATCTTTTATCTTTTGGAATCGTTCAGGGGTCATTTTATTAATTTAAATTACATCCAGTGATTTCATCCAAATCTATAAAGAAAAAAGCAAAGGAACTTGGGTTTCATAAGGTGGGGATCGCAAAAGCAGAACCAACACCCAAAGAAAAAACTGATCTTGAATCCTGGCTCATGCAAGGTCACCATGCCACCATGGAATGGATTGTTAAAAGAAAAAAAGAACGTGGTGATATCCAAACTTATTTCCCTGAAGCAAAATCAGTCATATCGATTGGTCTTAATTATTTTGTAGGCAAGGATCAGTCTAATATTCATTCAGATTACAAATTATCTAATTATGCTTGGGGAGATGATTACCACGATGTTATCAAAAAACGACTTTTCCAATTATTGGGATGGGTTAAAGAAACTCATCAGGATGTGACGGGAGTCATATGTACGGATACTTCCCCTGTAATGGATAAAGTTTGGGCACAACGGGCCGGTCTTGGCTGGTTGGGCAAACACACAAATTTGATAACGAGAGATCATGGAAGTTGGCTTTTTTTAGGGGAATTGATCCTTGATATTGAATTGGATTATGATAGCCTATTTAATGACGATCTATGCGGGACTTGTACTGCCTGTATTGATGCATGTCCCACGCAAGCATTGGATGAATATCAAATCGATGCGGGGAAATGTATTTCCTATTTGACTATTGAGCATCGTGGCAAATTACCTGAGAATCAAAATGATCTCCAGGGCTGGATCTATGGATGTGATATTTGTCAAGAAGTGTGTCCCTGGAATGAAAAATTTTCGGAGACATCAGTTCTTCCTGAATTTCAACCACGACAAGAAATTTTGAATTGGACGAATGAAGACTGGCAAAATCTGGATGAAGAGCAATTTCGTAAATTATTTAAAGGTTCTGCGGTAAAACGAACCAAATATGTTGGATTGAAAAGGAATATTGAAAATAAT
>CAZCHA010000286.1:0-1712 GCA_964498175.1 uncultured bacterium | reverse complement strand
CCGAACCCTTTTTCCGCATCAATGAGAACCAAAACAACATTTGCTTCTTCAATAGCATTTTGGGTTCGTACCATTGAATAATACTCAATTTTATCTTTGATTTTAGCCAACTTTCTCAATCCTGCCGTGTCCACCAAGGTAGTATCTTTCCCATGCCATTTGATATGAGCATCGATGGCATCTCGTGTTGTGCCTGCAATGGGCGTTACAATGGTTCGTTCTTTTTGTAAAAGTCCATTTGTCAGGGAAGATTTTCCCACATTAGGCATGCCTACAATTGCCAAGCGGAGTCCTTCTTTTTCATCGGTCTCTGATGGGGGTTTTGTCAGATCCAATTTTTTCAAAATTGCATCTAAGAGATCACCAGTTTGGCGACCATTCAATGCAGAGATTGCCATAGGAAATTCTAACCCAAGTTCATGAAATTGGTGAATCAAATTATCCGTCTTATACCCATCACATTTATTAACAGCAAGAATATATGGCTTTCCACTTTCTCTTACGAATTGCGCCAGTCCCTGATCACTTGCAGTTGGCCCTTCTTTACCATCCACCATGAAAAGGACTAAATCTGATTCACCCATAGCTATTTGTGCTTGTTCCCTCACAGCAGCATTAAAGATATCAAAATCTTCCGGAATGTAACCACCAGTATCAATGAATTTCAGAGGATGGGCACACCACTCCATCTCACCGTAGATCCTATCCCGAGTGATACCTTCCTGCGAGTCAACAATCGCTTGTCGCTGACTGAGGAGGCGGTTAAAAAATGTTGATTTCCCAACATTAGGCCGGCCAACAATTGCAATGAGGGATTTCGCCATTGATATTTTAACTGGTGATCTTGAGTATAAACCAAATCAACGCTATTGCAAAAATAGCATGTACAGCTATGGCACTTAAAAGGTCTTTCATTTCATTTTTCCTCTGTTTATTATTATTTTATTTTTACTATATCGATGGTATCTATCAATATTCTGAGCAATTTAATCCTAGTCTCTGTGACATAACAGTGGTTATGCGAAATTGGGGGTTTTTAATCATAATCAATACAATGTGGGCGAGAATTTACTCTCGGATTTTTATATGACGAAGGCGGGAATTATTTCTTTTGCTTATACCGCCAGATAAATAACACAATGATGCCAGCCACATTTGGGTACCAGATCTCAGGTTGATTCCACGGTATACCATCAAATGAGAAATCGGATATTGGCCAGAATAGTTTTGTTGGAAAAAATTCTTTACTGTGAAAAGGAAAGTCCAAACATATATGAAAAGGCCAGCCTAACATAGCAAAAGCGAAGGTTTTATTCACCCGCCAAACCATGGCAATCACAATAAAAGCAGATACAAAACTATGGGAAATATCGTAGTTAATATAAACCCAACCCGGAATGGAATCTAGAGAAGGTCTACCCAAAGAAAATTCGAGTGAAACCATTCGAATAAGTAATAGAATACCAAAAGAGAATAGATCCGGTGCAGCACCCCAAAAGAGCGCCCATTTTTTATAGCCGCGAAACCCAAAAAGTCCACTGCCCCATAATGAATGACTGAATGTATCCATTTTTCTGATTGGAAGTTTGCAAAATACTTGATATTCTGCAAAGTTTACA
This sequence comes from uncultured bacterium, assembly GCA_964498175.1. Lineage (GTDB taxonomy): Bacteria > Fidelibacterota > Marinisomatia > Marinisomatales > UBA1611. The sequence continues at coordinate 93 of CAZCHA010000286.1, read as the reverse complement.
TTTAAATATATTTTGTTTGATGGATTGAGCGGGTGATGAGAATCGAACTCACGTCTCTAGCTTGGGAAGCTAGGGTAATAGCCATTATACGAC
>CAZCHA010000285.1:0-1730 GCA_964498175.1 uncultured bacterium | reverse complement strand
CATGAATGGTGGACACTTTAAAATTATTAAAATTTATAGAAATTTGCGCTCGGTTATATATATCCACATACCATCCGATGCCTTTCACATCTTTAAACATGCCTGGAACTTTTACAGGACTTCCATCTTCATTCCGAACAATTTCGCCATCAAGTAAATTTTTTGAGTTTAGATTTGGTGTCCGTTTACTACGCCCTGCTTCACGAAGTTCAAATGCAATGTCCGTAGCCAGACGATGGTCTTTGGTATTGAGATTAATATTATAGGCAATGAGAAATTCCCGGCAACCCATGACCGTTGCCCCAGCTTTGATGTGAAGCTTGGCGGGACCAAAATCCGGCTTCCAATTTGCATCGGTTAATTTTTCAGCAAGACCTTCATATTCTCCTTTTCGAATATCCGGTAGTTTAACACGATTGTCTTTTTGGGCTGATTTTTCATAAAGAAAAACTGGAATTCCCAATTCATCTCCTACACGGTTGCCAACTTGTTTGGATAATTCGACGCATTCTTCAATTGTTACATCACTGACAGGAATAAAGGGACAAACATCTGTGGCACCCATTCTTGGATGTGTTCCAGAATGTTGACTCATATCCAAGACTTCAGATGCTCGCTTAATTCCCTGAAATGCAGCTTCGCCAACTGCTTCTGGTGAACCTACGATGGTCACAACAGTCCGATTGGTGTCAGGGCCGGGATCAACATCCAGCACCGTAATATCTGGGACATCTGACATTTGTTTGACAATGTCGCTAATTTTATTCTGGTCCCGACCTTCAGAAAAGTTTGGGACACATTCCAATAACTTTTTCATATTTTATTGGCTCGCAATATTTCTTAAATAGACAATGAAAAAAAGAACAATCATGAGCATGGTAAGAGTCCACCAAAGAGATCGCCCTTTTCTTCGCCGTATCGGGATTAAATGTTTAAAATAACTCATCAGCTAGATTGATATTCCTGAAAAAATCATCATAAAAAAACTTACAAACGGTTCCATAACCAACCAGATAATAGAGAATCCTGTAATATATCCAAATAGTATGAGACCAAATAAAACCTGCGGTCCATAGGATTGGATTTTCCAGGCCAATTGCGGATTTGTTTTCATGAGCCAACCGGAAAATATTTGTGATCCATCTAAAGGTGCCACCGGAATCATATTAAAAACTGCTAATGCAATATTGATTCGTGTAAAATAAAGTAATAATACGAAAATAGATTCTGTCAGGAGTCCTGTTCCATTTAGAAACCTGAGCATTAAACCACCAATTAATGCCAAGATCAAATTAGCTGCAGGTCCTGCAACTGCTACCTTCATCATATCCGTCCTGGGATTTTGTAAAAAGCGTGTGTCTACAGGAACCGGTTTCGCCCAGCCAAATCCGACAAATAGAATCATGAGTGATCCCATCATATCCAGATGTACCATAGGGTTCAAAGATAGTCGTCCCATACGTGCTGCTGTGGTATCGCCACATTTAGCTGCCATCCATGCATGAGCAAATTCATGAAAAGACAGGGCAAACATCAACGTTGGTATCAATAATACTAATGCTTCAGGTGGTAAACGGAATAACATTAGCTTCTTGGATGGTGAGTTTGATATACTTCTTTCAGATGATGCTTATCCAAATGTGTGTAAATCTGGGTGGTTGAAATATCGCTGTGCCCCAGCAATGCTTGTACAAATCTTAAATCAGCACCGCCTTCCAATAAATGAGTTG
>CAZCHA010000284.1:0-1742 GCA_964498175.1 uncultured bacterium | reverse complement strand
AGGACGGGTCGTTGAGATCTACGGTCCAGAATCATCTGGAAAAACAACTCTGGCACTGCATATAGTTGCTGAAGCCCAAAAGGCAGGTGGAGTAGCCGCATTCATAGATGCTGAGCACGCAGTGGATCCAGATTATTCCAAGAGATTAGGTGTCAATACAGAAGAGTTATTGATATCCCAACCGGACACAGGTGAGCAGGCACTTGAGATCTGTGAAACATTGGTGCGCAGCGGTGCACTCGATGTGGTAGTAATTGATTCGGTGGCAGCACTGGTACCCCGTGCAGAGTTGGAAGGGGATATGGGTGATTCGCACATGGGACTGCAGGCAAGGCTCATGTCACAAGCACTGCGTAAATTGACGGGAACTGTCAGTCGATCTAATACTACGGTTATTTTCATTAACCAAATCCGTGAAAAAATTGGTGTCATGTTTGGCAATCCTGAAACCACACCCGGTGGACGTGCACTCAAATTTTATTCTTCTATTCGATTGGAAATTCGGCGAATTTCAACCATTAAAGATGGTACTGAAATGGTAGGGAGCCGTGTTCGAGTTAAAGTTGTGAAAAATAAGGTTGCACCTCCATTTAAAAAATCCGAATTCGATATTATGTATGGACAAGGAATCTCCCTTGTTGGTGATATCATTGACCTGGCTGTAGAAGGGAATATTGTTGAAAAAACTGGCGCATGGTATTCCTATGATGATATGAAGATTGGGCAGGGCAGAGAAAACGCAAAATCATTCCTAATGGAAAATTCTGACATCTTGGACGCTGTGACTGAAAAAGTAAAATCATTCATGGGACTAAATAACGAGGCAGTGGAAACTGAGTCCTAAGATCAAATCTATTGAACCGCAAAAGCGGCGAAAAAATCGATTCACTCTTATCTTAGAATCGGGAGACGTCTTCGGGTTATCTGAAGACGTTTTTCTTTCTATGCAACTGAAGGTAGGCCAAAAACTGGATAAGAAGGAAATTGAAACGATAAAATCGCTGGAATCAAAAACTCGGATAAGGGACCAAGCCTTGATTTTATTAAGTTATCGCCAACGAAGTCGATCAGAGTTATCTCAGCGATTAAAAGAAAAGGGGCATGGGCAGGAAGAAATAGAGTCCTTATTGGATGAATTCGAAAAAAAGGGCTATATCAACGATTCAGAGTTCGCTAAAATGTATGCCACCCACTTAGTGGAAAAGAAAATGACTGGAAAAATAGCAGTCAGAAATAAATTTTTCCCACACAATATTCCAGATCATATCCTTAACCCCATTATTGATAAACTATACGTTTCAAACCCGTCTTTAGACCTGGTAAAAAGAATAATTAATAAAAGGATGCAAATGCGGAAAAGAACTCCAAAAGAAAAAACCAGATTAGTCAATCTTTTAAAAAGAAAAGGATTTGTCTGGGATGAAATAGAACCAGCTATAAATAAAATTGATTGGAATGAATAGATGAACCTATTGTCAAAACTAGATCTTGAGTTCATCTATCGCTCCCTAGGTAGAAAACCCAGCAAGAAAGAGCTTATAGTTTTACATGATCTACTTGAACCAGTATTAATGCAACGAAAAAATTTACCGGCACGTTTTGTGAAGCAAATCGAGCTGAAGAAAAGTAATATTCACTTTGAAATTAGAGATGTGCAGCCAAACGGCAACTGGGGTTCAACAAACTATTTACACAGAGATTGTGCTTTGCACGGAAGTTGGCCGGTTCAGATATCTTTCATA
>CAZCHA010000283.1:0-1742 GCA_964498175.1 uncultured bacterium | reverse complement strand
ATGGTACTGCGCGGGAGACTAGCGTGGGAGAGTAGGACGTTGCCGGGAACATTTAGAAAGCCTCACCTTAATTTTTGGTGAGGCTTTTTTATTTTATTAATTGTGACACATTACACATTATGATTATTTGTTTTGTTTCCGTCGAGAAATCAATGGTAAATTTGTGCTTATAGAGTTGAGTAATGATGAGAAAATTAAAAACTACCATAATACTATTCTTTTTATCTTTGGGATTGTTTCAGTCCCTTTTGGCTCAAAATGTCACACTTTCTGGTGATATCTATGAATATGCCACCTATTACGTAAATAGTTTTGATTTGAATACTGGTGCCACCAACGTTCAAATTTTTCGTTACCAGCTTGAATCGGATGTATATCCTATCCCTGTTAAAATCAGATTTAGAGCATCAATGATTTCTCCATCATTAGGCATTAATGCTCCAACAACCATCATTGAAATAGAAACGGAGTTATTTGATCTACAAGCTCCACTTATTTTAGATAATAGAGACATTTCATCAGAAACCGCTATCATTTATGATATGGATTACCCACCTAATAGCATTGAACTGACTGGGCAAGTTATAGAAAGTCTGGATCCAACTCAAGCAGATGCCATTTTGCAAAGTGTATTGACAACAGGTCGTATCGCTGATGGCGAATATACTTTTGAGATCCAAGTGAAATCTGAAAGTGCCCAGGTTTATGTGTCTGATTCTAAAACAATCATAGTTCAATCTCCAGTGTCTATTAATTTGGAAACACCTGGAGGGGTTTTAGCAGATACATTGGATAATGTCATTTACTCAACTTTCCCAATATTTCAATGGTTTTCTCAATCATGCAATGGATGTGAGTCATTCATACGGGTTGCCCAATATAACTCTAATATTCATAGTTCTCTAGAAGATGCTATTGAAGACCAAAGGGTTTTACCTTTTGATCAAACAGAAGATTGGTATCTCATCAATAATATAAACAGTTTTCAATATCCATTCAGCGGTGCATATCCATTGGAAGAAGGAAAAATATATGCATGGCAAGTGATGATGACTTTACCAACAACGTCTGGAGCAGAAGAAATGATCTCTTCAATCTCAGCTTTTAAAATTGGAATATCAGGTACTGTTGAATCAACCAGTGCAATTTCCAGCCCGATACTCATGGCACTCCAACAAGCTTTAGGAGATGATCAATTTAATGCCCTATTTGGTTCGGGAAATGAACTACAGGGTTATAATCCCACGGGCCAACTGGAAATAAATGGGATAAATGTAGATGAATCTAGTGTTAATTATCTCTTAAACCAGATCATAAGCAATTCCTATCAGGTCAAATCCATTGCAGTAGAATGATAAAAATAAACAAATCAATTATACTCTTTGTATTTTTTGTTTCCATTGCATTTGGAAATAAAATTGCTGTTGCAACAAAGGTGAAGGGACTGGTTGAGATTATGCCTATAGGCAAAACAGAGTTTATTGATTTGAAAGCTGGCACAATTCTTTCTGATGGTGACAAAATCCGTACAGGAAAATCGGGGTTCACAGCCATTATATTTATTGATGACAAATCCACATTGAAACTCAAAGGAGATACAGAAGCTGTTATCTCCGGGCAGAGAACTGCGGCAAGCATTTCCAAAAAGATTAATATGGATAATGGAACAGTTCGAGCAACCGTAAATAAGCAAAACACAGATTTTGTCATCCAGACACCTACATCCGTGGCATCGGTAAAAG
>CAZCHA010000282.1:0-1769 GCA_964498175.1 uncultured bacterium | reverse complement strand
CAATCGATTCAAATAATGAAGCCAATTCTTTTTTAATCTTCAAATCTTTGGGTCGATTGGAAATTTGTTTTTGTAGTGTTTTTTTTGATTTTTCAAAATCAGATATTTGTTTGAATTTTTCTAAGGTAGACTGGGATGCTTCTTTTTCACCTAAAGTTCTATAGGCTTGCCCCAAGGCATATAATGCTTCAGAATTATTGGGTTCTATCTCAAGTGATCTTTCAAAGTTCAATTTTGCTTTTTGGATATTTTTTAAATAAGAATATGACTGTCCCAGATGAAATAAAATATCTGCATTTGATCCATCAATCATTGACGCTTTTACTAAATAAAAATTGGCCATTTGTACTTTTTCCTGCTTTAAATGGACTAAACCTAAAAAATGGTTAATTTCACTTTGGGTTGAATCAATTTCATAGGCTATCTCCAAAGAAGAATGGGCTTCATTCAAACGTCCCAAATAATATTGAACAACACCCTGTTTATAATATCCCTTCCAGTTTTTTGAATCATAAGATGAAGATATTTGGTAGGCTTTAAGAGCATCTTCAAATCGTTCTCCTGATTTATGAATATCGCCTTTTGCAATCCAGATTTCAGGAATTGATCGATCATATTGATGGGCAGAATCCAGTACTGCCAATGCAGTTTTTTCATCATGAAGACTTGAAAAAAATCTGCTTAGAGAAAGATAATATATGTAAATGGAATGGTTTGCACGGATTGCCTGCTGTACATGGTCGATCGCTTCGCTATAATGTCGCATTCCGAAATATGCCAGCCCCAGGTCATGGTGAACAGAATGAAGGCCTGGCCTTTTTGAAAGAACGCGGAGGTATTGGTTTTTTGCATTTACAAATTCTCCTGCCTGATAAAAAGCCTTTCCCAGCCAATACTGCCCACGCATATTTTCCGGATCCAGTTTAACTGCATTTTTGAGCCATAATACTGCCTCGGTTTTATCTCCCCGCCTTAAATAAATATCTCCAAGGTTCCTGCAAGCCAGAGCATATTTCGGATCAAGGTTATATGCTTTTTTAAAATTAGAAATGGCCTGATCAAACTTTCTTTGTTCCTTTAATACAGAACCAAGATTGTTAAAGACTTTGGAGTTCGTTGAATCTAATTCAGCTGATTTTTGATAAGATAATGTCGCTTCTGGAAATAAATTATTATAATATTGGATATTCCCAATGCTGATCCAGACTTCTGGTTGATCAGATTCATTCAATAGGCTTTTTTTATAGGTTAAAATTGCTGTCATAGGATCACCAGATCGGTGTTGTCCTTCCGCAAGACCGTTTAATGCTTCAACATTCTTTGGATTATTTATAAGGAATTCAGAAAAGAATTTTACAGCTTGGTGGTATTGTTTGTTTTCTAACATTAACTGTCCCTGGGACAACTCCTGACTCAAGAGTGGAATTGAAAGTAAAATGGTTAGTACTGTAGGATTGATGGCTTCCCTCCTTCTTCAATGATATAGTAATGATTGGCTTCAATATTTTCAAACTGGGCGACTAGCCCGCTAGGCCATTGAATGGTCAGTCTATCAATTGATTGGTTTTTGTTTAATCCGAATAAGACTCGTTTATCGTTAGAAGAAAGATAACTGCCGCCCATACTAACATACTGCGTTTGCTTATCGCCATTTGATTCAATTTCAATTCTGGAACCAATGCCTTCCCGGTTTGACTTGCGGCCCACAAGCTCGAACCCGATCCAATTTAAATTCGGCTTCCCGGATCTGATCAAGAGATTGGCTGGAC
>CAZCHA010000281.1:0-1792 GCA_964498175.1 uncultured bacterium | reverse complement strand
CTGTAGAAATAATATCATAATTACTATCGTCTATATGCAGACTGTGGGTTGGGCTATTATATTCTGTTTCAGTTAATTCCCACTGGGGGTCTATATTCCATCCTGATATGTCCCCTTCAAAATCTTCGAACCAAATTGTGGTGGTATCTTCACGGGATGCTCTAAGTTCATTAACCCGCCTATCACTTTCCACCTGGGTGGAAAATGAGCTGATTACATCTTTTTCAATTGATTGAACTTTGTGGTTTATATCTTTTGCAAATAAAAGACTTACTATTGTAATAAGAATTGGTATTGAACGCATAAGGATTTCCTTTCTATATACCTAAAACGATAAAGTGGGGCATTGTCCTCAAAAACAATGCCCCACTTTTATTATCGGTTATTTAATGGAGCTACAATTATTTCATTAAGACAAGTTTACGTGTTTTGGTAATTCCGTTTGCTGTCATACTGTAAAAGTATACACCACTGGATAATTGTGATCCATCAAATGTAAACTCATAGAAACCTTCAGGTTTATTCTCATTGATGAGTGTTCGAACTTTTGCTCCTCGAATATCAAATAGTTCCATGTTTACTTGACCGGCAGATTTCATTTCATATTGAATCTGCGTAACCGGGTTGAATGGATTTGGATAATTCTGATTTAAGGTAAAATCCTTTGGAGTAAGGTCTTTATCAATGCCAACAACATCCTCATATTCCCAATCATTCTCGTAGACACCTACATAGACCCAATTTTTGTAATCTTCAAAGCCAGCTTCATCAGAAATAGTTGCAACATTAAAGTCAGCCATTTGATAGAAAACACCTACAGATTCATCCATACCCTGGCTGGCGAGATGCAAACCAGATTCTAAAGCAGCTTCAGTTGGATACCCACCTGCATTTAAATCACCTTCACCATAAGTATTGGTCACATTTTCTGCTTCCGACCAATGAAGTCCATTGTCCGTTGATTTTGCCATAAAAACGTCAATATCTTTCGGTATTATTGTTTCTAGACTATCGATGTCATATTCAATTTCATAGTCCGACATTCCGGATATAGCAAACCACATTGTACCATCTGACTCAGCACTCATGGAAATATTTGGATAGAAGTACTGCATGGTTCCAAAGAAATCACTAGCACCATCATGAAACATTGTTGCGATATTAGATTGCATCCACTCGGCTTCATAATCAGCCGCCATATCATGAACTAAAGAAGCAGTCCAATTATCTTCGCCTGACATGGGATCGGGACTATAAATATGCAAGATACCTGATCCACCTAGAGTCCAAGTGTAATACAGAGAGTCAGCGTATCCATCTCCGTCCATATCATCACATCCGCCATTGTAATCGTAACAAATACTCCTCAAAGTTGGAAAAACAATGTGTAACCCACCTTCAGCATCTGTTTTCATTTCAAAGGTGTAAAATGGACGCCAGCCCGGGGCCATTAAATAAGGGATATAATCACCATCTTCTGTTGTATCATCATAGAAGAATAATGAATCTCCATAATGCCAATAATATTCATTTTCTTCTTCGGTCCACACATTATAAAGTGAGTCAGTTAACCGAAGTGCAACTGCATCAGGAATCACATGATAGCCGGAATTTTTGAATCCCCCATCTTCTGACCAAGAATCACCATAATCATCAGTCATTTTGTAAAAAATGCCCTGATTCTGACCTGTATGCAAATCAACATCGTTATCATTTCCATCTGTATCGGTTAAATTTGCCCAGCCAACCTGAACCATATATCCGACACCATCAGCATTGATATGATAATCTG
>CAZCHA010000280.1:0-1807 GCA_964498175.1 uncultured bacterium | reverse complement strand
GGATGCGGAGTCCCACATTGACACCTGTCCCGTCGAATTCACCCACAATATCCATGCCGCCCCGTCTTGCGAAATACGGGGTCTTTAATACAAATCCAAGAAATACACCAGCGCTTGTGCCAGCTGAATCAGGATCAACTTCAATCGTATCCATGGGCGCCAAGCCACCGGATCCAAAGCCCATATATGTATTCATCTTATACTCTCCTAGGTCTTTTTCACTGGCCAAGACAGTAAAAAAAGATAAAAGGGATGTATTCAGGCTTAAAATCTCATCTGAAGTTTGATCATTTTGAAAAACAACATCTTGTAATCCAACTGTTAACGATATATCATTATATGTAAAAACGCGCTGTTGAAAATGAAATCCAAATTCTACAACCGGTTTATGCTGCGATTCCTTTAATAAAGCAAGAGATGTGGTATCTCCGCCCTGAACTGCAGAAAATCCAAGAGAGAACCCTTTGCTTAATTCCATTTCAGCATAAACACCTTTTGCCGTATTAAATGGATCAAAGTTGTGTATTTCAGTTCCAAACCCAGTTCGGAACAAATAGGGCGTTTTTTGATTGCTTGATGTTGGGACTCGCATCATGAGCCCCGGACGTGTATACGCTACGCGTGTAGAACCCAAAACTATGGAGCCAAGCAAAACCAAGATGGATAAATTTTTCGTGATCTGTCTCATTGAATCATTTATTGATTATTGCCTATAGGAATAATCATTACTGGTATTCTTCCCAATCAATAACGTATGAATACCCAATAAATGCACCGAAATCCTGCGGCACATAAAGATCAAATTTGCCTACGGCCCCCGGTAATAAACTTGCATCGGATACGATGCCCGTATCAAAAGTGTTATAAGACCCTTTTACAAATGTAGTCAGTGTCTTTGTTTCCCCGCTCCAATTCTTGCGAAAAACAAAATCTACTTTGACGAAATCTGATCTGCGCCCGCCAATATTTTTAATTTCACCTTTAAAGATTATATTTCCTTGGCCATCTTTCTTTTCGGAAATATTACCAACCAAAACGCAATTTGCAGAAAAATTTGCACTGGCATTTCTGGCAGAGTTATTGGACGATGTATATCTAGGTTGTGCCAATTTCGGCATAGGTGGTGGTGTATAGTTTTCCCGGATTTGTTCCGGAACATATTCCTGTGTGTCCTCTGTGATTACATTATCAACTATCCTCACAACCTGGGTGCGATCTACAATTAAGTATCCAACCAGTGTTTCAACCTTGAGTGATTTGTCATCTTGGTAAATTATTTTTCCAAACACGGTACTTCCGTTTTTAAGAATAATCTCCTTGGAATAAATAGTAAGTGGATTCACCCACATTTTACTTAAAGCTTTCAAATCATCAATTTCCTGGGAAAGATGCTTAAATTCTGCTGAAAGTTTCTTTATCTCAAAATTTAATTCATTGAGAATAAAATCCTTACTGGGGCTTCCCATGGCTTCCATGGTTTGCGGAACAGAAACAGAGATTCTTTCAGGCCGTGCCGGAAGAGAATCATCTGTGCCGCCTGTTTCCACCTTTCCTTCATTTGCATCGGCAACTGATTGGCTTGGCTTTTCTGTGGAAAGAGCCAAATCTCCAATATCCTTTTTATCAGCTAATGTGATAATCATCTCTGCAGACCCAAATTCATCATGGGTTGCCTGAAGGACATAATCACCTTCATCTAGTTTTTTAAATTTGAATTTTCCATTGCCTCCAGTCTTTTCTTCCTTAACTACCTCCCCACCAGATAAAAGTGTTAGAACGGCTTTTTTTACCTTTTTACCGTCTGAAT
>CAZCHA010000279.1:0-1809 GCA_964498175.1 uncultured bacterium | reverse complement strand
ATCCTATCATACTTAACATGAGTGATGTACCGTGCATGATCAAAACCGAATGATGTATGGGAATCCCTCGTTGTGCCAATCGATGATAGGTATGATCGCGTGATGCCTTATGTATCTTCTTTTGCCTTTTTATTCGGGAAAACACCACAAGCATCATATCAAATAAAGGGACTGCAAATATTAAGATTGGTACAAACCAGGAAGATGCCTGAGACCCGATTTTCGGCTGATAAATAATTGCAACTGATGCTAATAAAAACCCCAAATATTGAGCACCTGAATCACCCAGAAAAAGACTTGCTGGTCGTGAATTAAAAAAATAAAGGGCAATACAAATTCCCAATATTACGGTACATAGAAAAATTAGAGACGTTTGGCCCGTAACAAATGCTAGTAAAAGAAAGAATCCTGCTGAAACTCCACTTAGGCCGACTGCCAGTCCATCACTACTATCAATAAAGTTAAACGAATTCGTGACCGTCAATAACCAAAGAAAAGTGAAAATTATATTGAACCACGATGCCCATGGGTCTTCTATTTGTATTAAAAACTCAGGTGATTTAAAAAACTGAACTTGAACACCAAGATATATCAGCATGGTGATTCCTATGATTTGGCCAATCAATTTCTTAGTGACGGAAAGATGAAAATAATCATCCATCAATCCAAATAGACCAATGATCATTCCTGAAATAAAAATAGCCCAAATATGAGCGTCAACCCACATTCTTGTTAACAGGATCATAACAATCATCGTATCCATTAAAACAACACCACCTGTGAGCGGAACTGGATTTTGATGCTTTTTATGATCGGCACTACCAGGTATATCCATTAGCCCAACTTGAGGGGCAATTTTGAGACTTATTTGAGCCAAACCTATACCAAGTACAATGCTGCCAATAAGCAGAAGCATTATATATTCGAGTTGAGCAAAATTTTCCATTTATTGATTTAGTAAATATTTTCCTTCAGTAAAGATCAATTTACTAAACATGATCAAGAAATAAATTAGATTGAAAATTGGTGAATAATCCCTAGAAAAATGTTTAATAAAAAGTTTGTAGTAAGAACGGTGCCATTCAAAAATGGCACGAAACGGAAAGGAATTTGCACCGCCTACACCACCAATATGATAAATAATGGATTCCGGATAATAAAAGATTTTCCATCCTTTATCTTTCGCCCGGAAACAATAATCAGAATCTTCCTGATATGCAAAAAATCGTTCATCTAAAAGTCCAATTTCTTCAATAACATCTTTGCGGATGACGGAACAAGATCCGGATACAGCTTCCACTTCATTAACTTCATTTTCATCCAGATGATTTAAATGGTAACCTGTAAAGGTTTTATTATTGGGATACTTATTGGATAATCCTAAAAAATAAGAAAATACAGCTTGGGGTCGAGGAATTCCACGTCGGCAAGATTTTTGAAATGTCCCATCAACATTCAAGACTTTCGGGCCACAAATTCCGATGGAAGAATCTGTTTCCATAAAATTAATTAACTTTTTAAGTGCATCAGGCTCACAGGTCGAATCTGGATTCAAAAATATTACAAACTCTCCACTTGCATAACAAATAGCCTGGTTCATGGCACGGGTATAACCTTCATTTCTTTGATTTTCAATTAGTTTTGTTCTTGGGAAATTGGATTGGATGTAACGGTTTGAGCCATCCCAGGAATGATTATCGACCACAATCGTTTCAAATGACATATCACCAAACGTGTCTTTTAAGGATGAAAGGCATGGACCCAAATGCTTCCTTGCATTCAGGTTCACAATGCAAATAGATGCTTTCA
>CAZCHA010000278.1:0-1820 GCA_964498175.1 uncultured bacterium | reverse complement strand
ACCTGAATTGCTTAAAGTGGTCCAGCGCAAAAAAAATGGTGGTGCCCCAGGTAGGACTGCCGGATGGGATCATTACTCAGTTGTACAAGGAATATAAAACGCAGCTGGTTTAAATATATCCTAGCATAATTATTTTACGTCTATCCCGGCCGGTTATTCTGAAATTTACCTGTTTAATTATTACAGAAACCGGCATTCTATAAAATAATCACTTTATCCTTCTGAAACGTATCAGTATGATACATTAATAAGTGCTGTATCATAATGAGACATAACCTGTTTACGATTTAATAATATTTTATCTTATTTCACGACGAGAAAATAATTATAATAAAATCATAATTTTTGGCATGAATATTGCAATTACCTATATAAGGTATAAAAATGCATAAAAAATTACTCTCAATTCTCATTCTTTTTCTGTTTTCAGCGGATATTTTTGCTGAAAACCACTCTCTCGATTTTGATGGGATTAATGATTATGCTAGTGTTAATGATTTAGCCACTAGTGGAGAATTAACTAATAATATGGCTTTTACGTTCAATACCTGGTTTAGGGCAGATGGAACTCTTGAGAACCAAAGGTATAATAGCATTATTTTTTCAATGCATACATCAAATGGTGGTAATCTTTTTAGAATAGGCTTAGATAGACGAGCAAATAACGGTTCAATTTTTTATTCAGATAATTCTACTGGAGATATAAATATTGGTTCAGGGAACTGGAATGACCAAGTTTGGCATCATTTAGCAATCACCAGATCATCCGGTTCTGGGGGGCAATTACTAACAGCATATATTGATGGGGAAGTAGTAGGGACCCAATTAAATGCCAATCCTAATTTCAATGCAGCAGCTTTAGCTTCTATTGCTATGGAATATGATAATTCTACACCTACAGATCACTGGTCAGGTAAAATAGATGAAACTATGATCTGGAATTATGAACTCACACAAGTAGAGATTCAATCCAATATGTTCGCATTACCAACGGGAAATGAATCTGGTTTGATTGCCTACTGGAACTTCAACGAAGGTACCGGCACCACGCTAACGGATCAATCTTCTAATGATAATAACGGCACCATCAACGGCAATGCCACCTGGAGTAACGATTTGCCGCCGGGTGCTGAGGAACAATCTCTCAACTTTGATGGAGTGAATGATTATGTTCAAATTATAAATCCTGCGAATTTCCCAACGACTTCATTCTCATTGGAAATGTGGATAAAGTCAGATAATACAAGTAAAAGTGGCACACCTTTTTCTTATGCAAGTTCCCAGTCAGATAATACGCTGCTACTATACAATATAAGAAATCTAAGTATTTACTTAGGTGGACAATATAAAGGTACCGGTGTTTCATTTAATAGCGGTGTTTTTCACCACCTGGCGGTAACATGGAATAGTTCAAATGGTCTTACTAAGCTCTACAAAGATGGAAATATGGTTTGGACTGGTAATATTGCTTCGGGGTTATCTTTGCAGTCTGGGGGATCGCTTATTTTTGCACAGGAACAGGATAATGTTGGTGGGGGATTTAATCAAAATCAAGCATTTGATGGCATTATGGATGAAGTACGTATTTGGAATAATGTTAGATCTCAGGCAGAGATTCAAGATTATATGTATTCTGAACTTGGAGCAGAAGCCGGTTTGGTTGGATACTGGAACTTCAACGAGGGTTCAGGAACAACAGTTACTGATTTAAGTGGGAATAGTAATAATGGCAGTATTGTTGGTGCCACCTGGAGCGATGATGTGTATGATATGCCTGTTTTTGGATGCACCGATCCCTATGCTGATAACTATGATTCCAA
>CAZCHA010000277.1:0-1851 GCA_964498175.1 uncultured bacterium | reverse complement strand
TTATGACAGGGTCTGATTTGGATTTTAGCCGTTCGAAAGTCACGGTTTTTAATCCAATCTATGAGTCGCCAAGCCAGTTCTCATTTGGGTCATTTATTCAGTCAAAATATTTTATTGGCAACGGCTGGAGTTTGGGTTCTGGGCTCCGATATGACATCCGGAAGGTGGATCCCAGCAACAATTTTACTAATCGGGAATATACAAACTGGTCGCCGAAAATTAACCTTATGTATACGATAAAAGGCAAGCGTGCTTTTACTCTGGCTTATAGCGAAGGATTCCGCGCACCATCTTTATCGGAACTATACCTGAAGCACACCAGCAGTTATGGTCTCACCCAACAAGGAAACCCAAGTGTTTTACCCGAACGAGTTCGTGCTGTAGAACTTTCTTATGAGCATCCCCATTCGGAATCCTTGTTTTGGAGCATTGCGACTTTTATGAATCAATATGAAAACATGATCGACTTTGTTTACAGCCTGCCCATCAAGGCTGTGAATCGTGAAGGCGTGACAGGAAAAGGTTTAGAATATCAGTTTAATTGGGCGCCAACAGAATCTTTTTCATTTTCCGGGCAATATGAATATTTGGATATGAGAGACCGTGGCAGTGATCCTATTTTGTATCGATCCAAACATAAAGGGCAAATTTTTATTTCTCTAAAATTCAATTTGGCAGATCTTCGCTTTTCAACCCGCATCTGGAGTAAGCAACAATATGACGATTTCTTGAGTCATGATTATAAGGTGGTTGAAGACAAGATTATTTTTCCTTTAGGGACATTGCCCGCACAAGCCATCCCTGAAATAGTTGTCAGTAAACAAATCAAATCTTATACAGTATCTTTTAAAATTTCAAATCTTCTTGATACAAAATACACATTGATTCAAGACTATCCCATGCCGGGACGAACCTGGCATGGCACTTTAACCAAATCCCTATAATGAAAAAGGACCTACAATGAAACTCATAAAAAACCTGCTCATTTTATCGCTCACTTCCGTAATGTTAATTACAACAGCGTGTGAAGATGATAAGGTAACTGTATCTAAACCTGAAAGCGCAACCATATCCGGTGTAGTAACTTTTACTGGTACTTACCCAGACACTGGTTCTGTAATGTTAACGCTTGATACAGCATATCCACCACAAGGTGCACCTGCTGGATTTAAAATGATAGCACAAGCTGATATAGATAATGGTAACTATGTTTATTCATTTAGTGAGCTTGCTTTTGGTGATTTTGCAGCATTAACTGTAACCTATTGGCCAAATGGTTATTCAACTGCAAGCATGGATTATACTCTACTTGGTAGTTACCCAAATCCTTTAATTCCACCAGTTTCAAGTTTTACATTAGATGAAGATAATGCAGAAATGATCATTGATATTGATGCTAATTTTTAAACTCAAACATAATTGGTTTATTCATTTAAACTGTATGCCAAGAAAAGATTGATATAAAATGAAATACCATTATGTATTGCTACTCTTAATTTTACAACTTCACAATTATGGATGTAGTCAAAAGCCAGAATATTCTAATCATCTCATACAAGATGGTGAAAAGCATTTTATAAATCTTCGTCAGCTGACTTTCTCAGGTGAAAATGCAGAGGCCTATTTTAGTGCGGATGGGAAAAAACTCATTTTCCAGGCTCATGATGGAGACAGCCTTTGTGATCAAATTTATATCATGGATATAGTTTCAGGATCAGCTGAAATGGTTTCAACGGGTAATGGAGTTACTACTTGTGGTTTTTTTCAATATCCGGATGATGAGGCTATCATTTATGCTTCTACCCATTTAGCTGATTCGGACTGTCCACCAAAACCGGATTTTAGCATGGG
>CAZCHA010000276.1:0-1854 GCA_964498175.1 uncultured bacterium | reverse complement strand
TATTCTCGAGTACGCCCGACAGGATTCGAACCTGTGACCTCATGCTCCGGAGGCATGCGCTCTATCCAGCTGAGCTACGGGCGCATATTAGATGAAAATTTACGTAGGCTAAATTCTTTGTTATACTGAATTTTCAGCCGCTTCCACGGTATTCTCTACCAGCATGGCAATGGTCATAGGACCCACACCACCTGGAACAGGTGTGGCGGCAGATATTTTGGAAGAAATACTCTCCCAATGAGCATCACCCACAAGTGTATATCCCTTTTCGGTATCAGCATCCATGCGGTTAATTCCAACATCTATAACAATGGCACGATCTTTAAGCATTTCACCTGTAAGAAATTGGGGGACACCAAGAGCAACAATGACCACATCAGCAGATTTTGTGAAGTGGGAGATATCAGGTGTTCCAGAATGGCAAATGGTTGTTGTACCATTAGATCCTTCCTGCTTTAAACTTGTTAATATGGAAATGGGCCGTCCTACAATATTGCTCCTCCCCACCACGACCACATGTTTACCTTTTAAATCTATATTGTAGTGCGATAATATGCGCATGATGCCTTTTGGTGTACAGGGAACGAACCTTGGCCTGCCTATGGAAAGAAGCCCCGCATTTTCAGGATGAAACCCATCCACATCTTTTTTTGGATCAATGGTTTCTAAAACACGTTGTGAATCAATTTGTTTGGGTAATGGTAATTGTACGAGAATACCATGGAACTGATTATTCTCATTTAATGAATCTATAAGTTTCAATAATTCATCTTCTGATGTTGAGTCTGGAAGCTTGAATGATTCCGTGTTTAGATTTAATTGTTTAAACTTTTTTGTTTTCGATCGAACATATACCTGGGATGCCGGATCTTCACCCACCATAACGACCGCAAGCCCAGGAGTGATATTTTGATCTTTTAAATTTGAAATTCTGTTTAAAAGGGATTGATAAACAGATTGACTAACATCCTTACCGGAAAGTATTAATGGTTCGGACATAGGTAGGATTAAAGTTTAAATAGTTTCTTCTATGAGTTCGATCAAGGTAGAAATCTTTTCTTCAACTTCTGAGTCTTCCGAACCGCTTGATTGTCGTGAATTAAACAATTCGTCTGTGATGTTCATGGCCGCCAAAATAGCTATACGTGTAGAAGACTGAGTTGTTGTAAATCCTGCCTGAACTTCTCTCATTTTGCCATCTAAGTATTCGCCGATCTTTATAATATATTCTGGATCTGCAGGTGCTTTTACGGAATATTCTTGTCCAAAAATGGATATTGAAACCTGGTTGCTTTCATCGCTCATATTATTTTTGCTCCAACTGATCGACCAAATTGATCAGATTTCTTACTTTTTCTTCGATCTGGGATAGTTTCATAGATTCATGGACTGCTTTCTCAGAATCGGCATTTTTTTCTCTTTCTTTTTTTAAGGATGAGACCAAATCTCGAACCTTTATTTCAAGTTTGTTCAGTAACTCTATATCTTTCATGTCCTTAATTTAGCAAGAAATTCCTCTTCAGCAACACGGATAATTTCGTTAATAACAGGAGTTACATCCTTATCTTCAAGTGTTTTAGACTGGTGCTGGAATTCAATGGAAAAGGTGACACTTTTCATTCCCTTTCCCAATGCAACTTCATCATTAAAGATATTTATAGGATTTGCACTGATAATGAGATTCCTTCCTTTTTTCAACATCATGTCTGTTATTGGACCCACAATTTGAGTTTCATTCATGACCAGATTGACATCCCGTTGAATTTTTGGAAATGTAGCAATGGGCTTAAACTGCTTTTTGCCGCCTATCATTTTCAAGATGGGTTCAAGGTTGATCTCAAATCCACAAACATT
>CAZCHA010000275.1:0-1866 GCA_964498175.1 uncultured bacterium | reverse complement strand
ATTATTTTAAGTCGGGGCGACAGGATTTGAACCTGCGACCACTTGACCCCCAGCCAAGTGCGCTACCGGACTGCGCCACGCCCCGAAAATTTATTCGGTAATTATATTTAAGATCGCTGTTAAATCGTCTTTGATTTTCCCGAATATAACTCTCTGTTTTTCACTAAATGATTCGGATACATTTTTTTCTTCAGGGATGGTTTCTTTTCCAGAAATAACCGATCGAGCGCCATCGATTGTAAACTTTTTCTTATACAGGAGATCTTTGATATTGAGAATTATATCTATGTCTTTCTGCCGGTATGTACGATTTCCTGCGCGATTTTTTGGTGGTTTTAATTGGGTAAACTCTGTTTCCCAATATCGCAGAACGTATGCCTTTAATTGAGTGAGTTCGCTGACTTCCCCAATAGAATAATATAGTTTTTTTACCTTTGGTCTTACCTTCGCCATTGTCAATGTTACTTCAAGTTATACTTTAAATTAATGACGAGAACAACTTTGGACAAGTAAAATGAATTTTACTACAATTGTAAATATGACTTATATAACTCAGATAAAAGTTGAGGCATTAGTTCTATGAGATACATTGGTTCTACCATAGCCACACGCATTTGAGTTTTTCCTTTCTCTGAATCAGAATAGAATCCACCCATGGGTGCCAATAGTAATGTGTAATCCTTACCTTCAATATTTACTTTTCCTTTTAAAGCACAAAATTGAACGAAATCCTTTGCATTAAATGAATCATTACAAATATTCTTAAAATCAATAATAAAATAAATTGCAGCTTCTGGATTTGTTACAAACAATCCGGGCATTAGATTCAATAGATTTTCCCTTAAAGGCATCATCAATTCACGATAGTAATCCCGTTGGGTTTTATACCATTTTATAAGATCATAATGAGATTCATGAGCTAATGCACCAAAAATTTCCTGGCCAATAACATTTGCACATAAGTTTGCTGTGTATTCTGATACTGCTTTTTTATGAAAATCTTGATTATCAGTAACTATTCCGCCAATTCGTAACCCACACGCATTCCAAACTTTTGAAGATGATTCGATACTTATTCTTGATCCAATAATTCCAGGAACATCATCGTCACTAATTCTCCAAATACTAGATGACCCTCCATCGCCATAATAAAGTTGTCTGTACGCTTCATCACTTACCATCCAAATGTTGTGTTTTACACATATTTTTGCTAAATCAATTAGCTGGTTTTGACGTAAGTACTGCCCCGTTGGGTTGTCAGCTGGAATTACCAACATTGCGCTTGGATTCTCTTTTTGAATAATCATTTCAATTTCATTCAATTTTAGTGAATCAAAAGATCCATCCTCAAGAATTATACGATTTGCAGTTACAATTGGGATTGAGAGTCTTTTTCCAAATTCTAAATAGTTTGTGTATGCGGGGTCAAGCAACATAAACGGTTTTTCTGATGAAGGACCACATACGCCTAACATCATAATTTCCATAGCTTGGGATCCTCCATCTGTGATCATACAATTTAGATTAGACGTATCCACTCCTTCGGAAGCAATGATGTTTAAGAAAGCCTTTCTGGCTTCATCCGTACCCACACTCGGTGTGTAATTAACCACACCATCTTTAAAGCTATTTTTTCCCAATTCATTCATTCGCTTTTGCATAGCAGGATGCATCGGTAAGGATACATTACCAATAGCCAAATTGACAACTTGGACTTCATTCTTATCTGGGCGTTGTGCAAAAATAATTTGTGCTTGGCGAATAGCCGATGGCAGTCTTTTTTCGAAGTGAGATGATAAACTTGGTACCATAATATTAATTGTACAATTTATAATGGATAGATCCAAAAACAAAAGCGGTGAAAAT
>CAZCHA010000274.1:0-1876 GCA_964498175.1 uncultured bacterium | reverse complement strand
AAAGTTTGGGCTTCACGCCACGAAATGTTTTGGGAGAAATGGCAACCGTTTCTGAGTCAGGGACAGATATGACTTCTTGAGTCGGAACACCTGCGATCCGGATATCGTGCCCTTTTCTTATGATTATATGGTTCATGTTAAGCTAATTATGTAAATACACAAAACCAAAACAGATTCGATTTTATAATAACGGTTTAGGTATTTATGCACTAAAGTGTTTGAATGAAAAAGGTCAGGGAATTTTCGATCCAATCTGCAACGGGGGTCCAATAAATCCCCAGAATAACTGTAGGAATGGCGGTGGCAAGAAGCATACCTGCCATTATGGTGGGTGGATTCAAAATTGTATCCTTTCT
Source organism: uncultured bacterium (assembly GCA_964498175.1). Classification (GTDB taxonomy): domain Bacteria; phylum Fidelibacterota; class Marinisomatia; order Marinisomatales; family UBA1611. The sequence goes on along the minus strand of CAZCHA010000274.1, from coordinate 1,520 downwards.
TTCACCTTCCAAGAACATGACTTTAACAACACGGAAGTAGTAATAAAGTGATACCACACTATTGATACCACCTACAACTACTAACCAATAGAACTGGTTTCCTCCCTTGATCAGGGAAGCAAAAATATAAAATTTTCCAATGAATCCGGCTGAAGGAGGCAATCCAGTGAGGGAAACCATAAAAATGGTCATTACAACACCAATCAAAGGCATTTCCCAGCCCAGACCTTTATAATCATCAAATGTTTCACCACCCGTCCTATTTTTTACCGTGATCACCACAAAGAATGCCCCTAGATTCATAAATAAATACATGACCAAATAGATCATAATGGCATAGACACTATCACCTGACATAACCGGCATGGCTAGCAACATATAACCTGCATGAGCTATACTAGAATAAGCTAGCATTCTTTTTATATTGTTCTGCTGAATTGCAACCACATTCCCTATGGTCATAGTAATCACTGCCAACAGACCCATAATGTTTGCCCAAGGCACTGAAGCAACCGATGATGCATCTAATCCTCCCATAGCACCGCCGTCAGCCAATACTTGGTTAAAGAAACGAATCATCATAGCAAAAGCACCGGCTTTTGGTGCAATTGATAAATAAGCTGTAATAGTTGTAGGTGCGCCTTCATATACATCCGGTGTCCAAAAATGAAAAGGGACTGAAGAAATTTTATATCCAAAACCAGCCAAAATCATGATCATAGCCATAAACAATGCAGTATTTGCACTGGCATCCGTGGTAGATATTGCCTGTTGGATCTGAAAATAATTTGTGCTGCCTGTGAGCCCGTAAATGTAACTCAAGCCAAATAACATTATTCCCGATGAAAAGGCACCGTAAACCACGTATTTTAATCCAGCTTCATTGGAGCGTGTATTCTGTTTCAGGTAACCTGCAAGAACAAAGGACATAATGGACACAATCTCGATGGATAAATAAACCATGATCAGATCGACCGTAGAAACCATGAGAAATAATCCAAAGACAATAATACCAAGTAGTGTAAAATATTCACCTTTCCTGTATTCATTCAATTCCCCTGATTGTAAACTGACAATAGAAACAAATATCGTTGCCAGGATTACAATGAGTTTGAAAAAAGATGCAAATGGATCTAGGACAATGGAATCTGTAAAAAGAGTCGTGACCCGCTCTTCCTGAAAATAAATCGCCCCTGCAACAGCTATTAAGCCGGCAACCAAAACCCAGCCAACATTTCCTGATTTTGATTGATCGATGGTTAGGTCATATATAATTGCAACCAGGACCACTCCTATTAAAATTAGCTCTGGATAATAAAAAGACAGACTTTGTAGATTTGTCATTCTTGCCTCTTACATACCAGCAAATGTTGCCAGAGATACCACCTGATGAATAATCTCATCCATAGTGCTGGCAATGATATCTAAATAAGGTGCCGGATAAATGCCCAAGAAAAGAGTAATCACTAGCAATGGTACAACTGTAAAGAGTTCCAAACGATTGATTTCCGGTAAGTCTG
>CAZCHA010000273.1:0-1893 GCA_964498175.1 uncultured bacterium | reverse complement strand
TGGCTTTTTGTTGACTCTCCAAAGAAAACTTATCCTGATCTTTTCGAGAAATTTCTAAATCATCTGCTATTATTTCAGCTGTTTCCCCTAGGCTGACAATCGGATACATTGCATCCATTTTTGGATTTTCGAATCGCCATCCAACCGTAGAATCAAAAACGGTTCTATGTCCTAATTTTGATTGAGTGGAAGGTCGTGGCATGACCAAGGGTGCTCGGCTCATGCTTTCCACTCCACTCCCAATAAAAATATCACCCTCACCAGCAATGATGGCTTTGGCTGCTTGGTTCACCGCTTCTAACCCAGATGAACAATTTCGATTTACGGTTACGCCGCCAACTTCTAATGGAAATCCAGCCAGTAAGACTGCCATACGTGCCACATCTCGATTGTCTTCACCAGCCTGATTTCCGCATCCTGCATAGACATCTTCAATTAAAGCGGGATCGATCCCTGTACGTTTAATAAGTCCTTTTAGAACATCTGCAAGAAGGTCATCGGGCCGAACGGAAGATAAGGCACCGCCTGCCCGACCAATTGGTGATCTTACTGCATCAATGATTACTACTTCTCTCATATTTTATTCATTTATCTCCGCAATGAATTTGCGCATTTTTTCAAGGAAAAGTGTTGTTCTTGGGTGATGTTTCTCCATTAATAATTTGGGGTCATTTTCTTTACTATAGGCATCAAGGATTTTCTGAGCCTGATCATCCGATTCCATATCCAGAAAACTTGTTGAAAGCCTTAAACATAAATTATTTGTGTCATCACCAAATGCACTTCCAGGAAGTGTTGCAATACTAAAGTGATCCAATAAATAAGTTGAAAGTTCTTCACAGGTTGTTATTCCCATTTTTTCAAGTTTAGTTGACCACTTTTTGAAAGAGGGATAAATATAAAAAGCACCCCTAGGTTTGGGACTCGTTAGCCCCATACTAGATAATTTCCCATGAACATAATGTGTACGGATTCCATGTATTTTTGTACACGTTTTAATATAATCATTAATATTCCGATTTCCACTATATGCCAAAATAGCGGTGTACTGAATGGGACCCGGAACACAAGACCAGATACTCCCGGCAATGGATTGAAAGGATTGGATCAGGGATTTACGCTCATCACCTTTGGGAACAATAGCCATACCAAACCGCCAGCCACCCAGAGATAAATGCTTACTGAGTCCTCCAAAAATTATTGTTTTTTCAGGATAATATTCTGCAATGGTATGATGCGTAAAACCATCATGCGTAACTAGGCTATAAATTTCATCACTGAGAATATAAATATCTTTTTCTTTTGCCCATTGTGCTACTGATTTTAATTCTTCTTCGGATGAAATATTCCCCACGGGATTACTGGGAGAATTCAGAATAAGTATTTTTGGGTTTCGTCCTGAATCAATTGCTTCTAGATAAACGGAATCTAATGTTTGGATATTGAGTTGATAATCTTGGTCAGCATTTAAATCAAAACGATGAACTGAACGTTCCGTCAAAGTAGCGATGGAACTATACGAAACCCATGATGGTTTGGATAGGAGTAAATCACCATCTATGGACTGAATCATTGCAAACAGCAAAGATTTACTTCCAACACCTACAATGATTTGGGAGCCATTGAATGCTAACCCAAGTTTATCTGAATAATAATTTGCGATTGTTTCCCGTAATTCTGGAATTCCGAGAGAAGGCAGGTAGCTCCGCTGCACGGAATTTTCCTGAAATGTACTTGCCAACGTTGAATGAACGGGAAATCTGGATTCTCCAAACCCAAGATGGAGAATATCCTGCCCGGCTGCCCACATAGCATTAACCTTTTCATTAATTACAAGTGTTGGTGATGCTTTTGGTGAATTCATTATTGTTCAATTGACCCAGAAAAGTGGGC
>CAZCHA010000272.1:0-1893 GCA_964498175.1 uncultured bacterium | reverse complement strand
CGCCTATACTTTGGAAGGGGCCTTCAGCCTATTCAAAGAAAATGAAATTGGATCTTTAGAAGTGGGCAAATTAGCAGACATTATTATTTTGGACAGGAACCTGTTTCAGGTTCCAGTATATGAAATTCATAATGTATCAGTGGTCAAAACAATTTTTAATGGTAAGGTTATTTACAATAAGGCGTCAAATGCTGCAAGAAACCATTAATAGATAGCCAAAGAAAGCGGTTAAGGTTTAGTTGAACCTATATCTCTTCACTCGTTAGTTTTTTATTTATGGGATGATGGATTTTTAAAAGTTTATATTTTTACCCACAAGATCTAATAAAAACGCATACTCCAAAGCTGTCTGCCGGTAACGTCTAAATCGGCCCGACTTACCGCCATGCCCAGCATCCATATTCATATGTAAAAATAACCTATTTGGTCCATCCCAATGATCACGAAGTTTGGCAACCCATTTTAAGGGCTCCCAATATTGAACTTGAGAATCAAAAAATCCAGATGTGACCAACATATTTGGATATTCACGATCGCTGACTTGATCATAAGGAGAATAGGATAACATATAATCGTAATATTCTTTTTTCCGAGGATCCCCCCATTCATCCCATTCATTGGATGTTAAAGGAATAGAAGAATCTAGCATAGTGGTGACTACATCCACAAATGGCACACCTGCGATGGCACCTTTCCAGAGGCTTGGTTCCATATTTACGACTGCTCCAATCAACAATCCTCCAGCACTGCCTCCTCTACAAAACAACTGATCCGTATCGGTATAATTATTTTCAATTAAGTATTTGCCTGCATCAATAAAATCATTAAAAGTATTCTTCTTATTCAAGAGTTTTCCATCATCATAGGACTGACGACCATAGATCTGGCTTCCTCGAATATGGGCTATGGCAAAGATAAAACCCCGATCCAATAAACTGAGTCGTGTGCTGCTGAAATAGGGATCATTTGTTGACCCATAAGATCCATAGGCATATAATAATAAATTTTGTGGACGATCCAGTCTTTGATCTTTTTTATATACAAGTGAAATAGGGATCGGTTTACCATCACGTGCATTCGCATATAATCTTTCCGAATAATATGCTTCAGAATCGTAACCGCCGACAACTTCCTGTTGTTTCAAGAGAATCGTCTCGCCGGTATCCATATTATAATCATATGTAGAACTTGGAGTTGCCAATGAACTGTAGCTATAACGCAGAATATTTGTATTGAATTCTCGATTAGTAGAGATTCGTGCTGTATAAGTCTTTTCCCCGAAATCGATTTGATAATCATCCCCAGTAGATTGGTTGATAACTCTTATCCCGCGCAGACCATTTTTTCGTTCATTGATTACCAAATGATTATTAAAGATTTCTATCCCTAATAAATGCACATCATTTCTATGGGAGATTACTTCTTTCCAATTGGAAATGTCAGTTGCATAGTCCGGTGTTTCCATAAGCCGGTTATTTTCTGCATCCCGGTTCGTTACGATATAAAACTTATTTTGAAAATGTTCAATGGAATATTCATGTTCAGTACCACGGTGCGAAAAATTCACAAAGGAACCATCCGGATTATCCGCACGAAGAATATGATAATCGCTGACCAGGGTACTACTATTATAAATAATAATATATTCACCAGACTTGGAACGATATACACCATTATAATAGGTGATGTCATCTTCTTTATAGACCATTACATCCTGGTCTGAGCTATGCCCCACTTTATGTCGATAAATCTTTTCTGATAACAGAGTTACCATGTTTTTTAATGTATAAAAAACTGTCTTATTATCATTGGCCCAGGCAACGCTTCCAGTGGTATTTGGAATGGTTTTTTCTAATACTTTTCCTGTAGAAAGGTTTTTAAAATGAATTTCAT
>CAZCHA010000271.1:0-1901 GCA_964498175.1 uncultured bacterium | reverse complement strand
CGCATTTCCTGAGTTCAATACCCTGGCTATGCATGTAGCTGCCCTTAATCGTGTTACCGCGAATCGTTACACCATCAAAATATTTGGCATAGATGCCGCCATAGGTATCCGTGATGGTATTGCCGCTGATCTCCAGACCCGTGGGCGGACTGCTGCTGTTATTACTGTTTAGATAGATGGCAAAATAGCCCCCATCCGTAAAACTGTTGTCCTTAATCTTAAGCCCGGTTGCATCTGCGCTATTGCCATAGACCGACACATGGTTTGATGAGTTCCCGCCCTGATAGCCAAGAAAAGTATTATTCTCTATAAAGACGCTGTCTGTGACACCGGTGAGTACGATTTTCTGGCTGTAGGACGTCCCTAAGTTTTTAAATGTGATATTCTTCAGTGTAATGTGATCGGTACCGTTCAGCTTTAAAACATAATTGCTAACACTGCTGTTTGCCGTGTTCTCCCAGACCACGCTGTCGGCGTTGGCATCGGCTGATTGGAAGGTAATCGTATTTGTGGCTGATGCGCCTGGTACTTCGTTCAAGGTCATAATCTCCGTATAGGTACCTGCACTGATCTTGAAGGTTACGGGCCCTGATATGCCGGTAGCCACAAGTGCATTTCTGACTGACTGCAGGGTACCGTAGTCTCCGCCGGTTCCAACGGTATAGGTTCCGCTTAAGGCTGAGCCACTGGGTGTAAACTCAATGGCACCCATGTCCGGTGTGGTCTCAGAGCGAGTGTCACCGTTCATATCATCCGTGATGCCAGCAATGGGTGTGCCCAGGTTGTCCAGGACAAACCTCATGGGCACCAAGGTGCTGTCTGTATCATAGACCGGATCCAGCTCTACCGAATGCTCCCCCTGCCCAGATGCCTGGTAGACTAACAGTGTTTTATAGCCATTGCCGTAATAGATCGGGTAGTTGTACCCACTGTACAGATCATTATAGTCACCCGTAAACCCGGTTGAGTTGGCAATATAGAGTGCCGATGTGTTTGTGGATTCGGTAAAGAGTATATTATTATTAAATATATTGTTCAGGTTGAGACTGTAGTAGTAGAGCGCATTACTGTCCCTTACCTTTACCGAGTTGTAGTACACATTATGGTAGTTATTGTACTGGTACATATAGATGCCATAGTCTTCAACGCTGATCAGGTTGTTGACGATGGTGGCTTCATTGCCTGATATGGCCTGGCAGTAATTAAGATAAATACCGTAGGTCATATCCGGGGCATAGATAGTATTGTCTTCTACCGCGTTGGCACCGTCACAGTAATAAAGGTAAATACCTTTATCAAGCATATAGCTGCCTTTTATAGTATTCCCGCGAACCGTCACAGCATCAAAATATTCTGCATAGATACCGCCATAGGTGTCGGTGATGGTATTGCCGCTGATCTCCAGGCCTGTGGGTGAACTGCTGGTATTATCACTGTCTAAATAGATGGCATAATAGCCCCCATCTTTAAAGGTATTACTCTTGATCTTTAGGTCTTCTGCGTCTGCCCCAGCACCGTAGACCGACACATGGTTTGAGTAGTTCCCACCCTGATAGCCAAGAAAAGTATTATTCTCCATAGAAACGCTGTCTGTGGCACCGGTGAGCACGATCTTCTGGCTGTAGGACGTCCCTAAGTTTTTAAATGTGATATTCTTCAGTGTAATGTGATCGGTACCGTTCAGCTTTAACACATAGTTACTGGCACTGCTGTTTGCCGTATTCTCCCAGACCACGCTATCGGCGTTGGCATCTGCAGACTGAAAGGTGACCGTATTTGTAGCCGATGCGCCAACTATTTCATTCAACATCAGGGGCTCATCATAGGTACCAGCCAGAACATTGAATACCACCGGTCCTGAAACAGCATTGGCCACGAGTGCATCCCTGGCGCTCTGGAAG
>CAZCHA010000270.1:0-1902 GCA_964498175.1 uncultured bacterium | reverse complement strand
CGACCAAAGCGAAAACGAAAAAAGAAGAAAAAATGAAAAATAGAGACAATGTCATTTTTTCTATAAAATCAGTTGGACTATTGATATTGTTTGTATCTGCGTTAATTGCTGAAAAAGATCTGGCAACAGACATTAAACAAAGCCTGATCTCCCCCTGTTGTTGGGCTGGATCAATTTATGATTTAGATCATAACCCGGAAATGGAAGAGCAAATTAATCAGTTTATTTCTCAAGGAAAAACAAAACAGGAAATTCTTGAATATTATATTGGATTATATGGTGAAAGAATTTTAGCTGTCCCAAAAGCAGAAGGATTTAATATTATGGTTTGGGTGACACCCATATTAGCCGGATTGATTGGAATAACATTTCTATTTTTCTTTTTAAGAACTCCCAATAACATACCTACATCAGTAATTTCCACACCAGCTGAAGTTCCATTTAATGATGAAATTGAAAAAGAACTTCAGAAGATGGATTGATTTTTTAAAACATTTAAAAAGGTCACAGAGGCTATCAAAGGGGCCGTTTATTTAAACGTTTATACAGGCTCAATCTGCGAGTCTGTTTTTCAAAATATGGACAAAACAATAGAAAAAATAGTTTCCCTGTGCAAACGCCGGGGTTTCATTTTCCAATCTTCAGATATTTATGGTGGGTTTTCTGCTGTGTACGATTACGGTCCATTGGGGATTGAGTTAAAAAATAATATTTCTCAACTCTGGTGGAAAGAGATGACCCAAACTCACGAGAATATAGTTGGACTGGATAGCGGCATTTTAATGCACCCGAAAATCTGGGAAGCTTCCGGTCATGTAGGTGCATTTAATGATCCCTTAGTGGATTGTAAACAATGCAAAGCACGCTACCGTGCTGATGAATTTTCTGAAGATTTCTCATCTTTGAATTGGGAACAAACCCAGTGTCCAAAATGTGGTACAACAGGGAATCTTACAGATCCTCGCCAATTTAATCTCATGTTTAAAACCAATGTAGGGCCTGTGGAAGAAACGGGAACAGAAGCATTTCTCCGGCCGGAAACCGCCCAGGGAATATATGTAAACTACCTTTTAGTCCAGGGTGCCATGCGCATGAAAGTACCATTCGGGATCGCCCAGATTGGAAAAGCATTCCGGAATGAAATTGTGGCCAGGAATTTTATTTTCCGCACCCGGGAATTTGAGCAAATGGAAATGCAATATTTCGTGAAGCCCGGTACCGATGATGAAATTATGCAGGAGTGGAAAGAAAAAAGATTCCACTTTTATTCAAAAACATTGGGAATCACAGAATCCAAATTAAGGTACCATGAACATGGTGAAAATGAATTAGCTCATTATGCCAAGGAAGCCTGGGACATCGAATATGAATTCCCATTTGGATGGTCTGAGATTGAGGGAATTCATAACAGAACTGATTTTGATTTGAAACAACATGAGGAATTCTCCGGGAAAAATCTCACCTATTTTGATCAACCTAACAATGAACGGTTTCTTCCTTATATCATAGAAACATCTGCTGGTTTAAATCGAATGCTCCTTACTATTATGGCGGATGCCTATTGGGAAGATAAAGAAAATAATCGGGTGGTGATGAAACTCCACCCAAGATTGGCGCCAATAAAAGCTGTAATCTGCCCATTGGTTAAAAAAGATGGATTACCAGAAAAGGCACGGGAGATCATGGATATATTGAAACCCCATTTCAAAGTTTTGTATGACCAGCAAGGCTCCATTGGAAAGAGATATTACCGACAAGATGAAGCAGGGACACCTTTTGGTATAACAGTGGACCACCAATCTACGGATGACAGCACAGTCACTCTACGACATCGAGATACTATGGTGCAGGACAGAGTGTCTATCGATCAATTACAGTCAGCCATTCAGGATAAAATGTAAT
>CAZCHA010000269.1:0-1926 GCA_964498175.1 uncultured bacterium | reverse complement strand
ACCCAGCGATATCAGTACGCTGAATGGGCTTAGAAAGAAAGAAGTTCAATTTAAGGTTCGTTTCCCCAGCTTCTGAGTTTACAATATCTATGGTGGGCATTTCCTGGCTCATTAGAGAGCCTAAAATCAGGAACCATAAAATGAATCCCCGCATGGCAAATATTGGGGAAGTGGTTTTCATTTTATTCAGAAGATTCCGGATCTGAAACAGCGAGGTTGATTCTTATTTTTTGTGTTCTCCCGTTGGGGACATAAATATCCTGAAAATCAGGGACTTCCATGGTAAACTGGGATGGTACTGCGTTAGGATCAATGACTCGCACCCGGTGCCAACCTGGATTGACAGGTAATTTTTTGGGGACGGGTGTTTGTCCAATCAAAGTTCCATCTATAAAAACATTAGCACCATCCAAATTACATGTAAGCGTGAGAAATGTTTTCCGTTTAGATAGATCTGGTGGGAGTGTGTTTAAGATTTCCGGATTATCTAATTTTCTTGTCTCTTTCTTAACATTTTTTTTGACAGATGGTTTATTTAATATTTCCCTTGCGGTCTCGAGAACAAGTTTTTCTTCAATTTGCGGCTTTTTTTCCTTTTCAAGTTTTTCTTCAATTTGCGGCTTTTTTTCCTTTTCAAGTTTTTCTGCCACGGAATATGAAATATCAGGTTCTTGATCATCCAATGCACGAATTAATTCTCTATATGTACTTTCGCCGAGAATTCCATCTATGTCAACGCTAGAGAATCCCCGATCCGATTGAAATTGGTTTACTGCACTTTGTGTTAAGACACCATAATTACCATCTACACCATTATTGAAAACACCTGTTGATCCAAGGTCATACCCTAATGCTACGAGTGCTCTTTGAAGCGCTTTCACTTCGTTGGGCCGTCGTATGCCATTGCTCAACATTCCATGGTCAATAATAAACGAAATATCAATATCCTTCTTGGAAATGATTAATGGTTCTGGTGGCGGAGGAGGGGGCTTTTCCTGAATCTGTTTTTTGACTACCAAGGGCTTAGGATAATTGATATCATCTGAATTTTCTAAACTATCTTCTGTGGAGTACCAGCTATTATACCAGACAAAATATTTTTCCGGACCATATTTTTCACGGGCATAAATAAACGAATCATAAAAAGGAGACCCTTTTGATTCTGTTTTTGGAAGGACAAATACCCTGTTCTCATTTTTATCTTCGGATGAAGAAACTTCAGTTCTGATACTGTCACTCAATGATTCCCAAACCTGAATCAAAATCACCCGACTTGCCTGAGAATGGAAAATCTCAAAATCTTCGATTGGACGTTCAAACAAATATCCCAATTGAACTGATTCATTATTTTCTGTTGCCTCTAAATCAATAAGTGGAGGTTCTAATCCAATACCATCCATTGAAGATTCATTGAGATATGTACTATTGAGCGTAACGTAAAACCAATTTTCTTGACCAACCCACCCAGCAATATTTTCTATATCCATAACATGGCTTGTTACAATACGAAGCAATGTCCCATTACTCTTTTTATGGGTTGTTACCAGTTGAATTTCATTGGCATATAATGTGGTGAGAAATAACAGCACAAGCCCAATTTTGGTTCCAATTATTAATCTTTTAATTTTCATTTAATTCCTGTTGGAGTAAGATCACTTCGTCCAATTCCTCTTGCGGGTTTTCTCCGTTTGCTTCTTTTTCACGAATCTGGATACGAAGTAAATGAATTTTTTCTTTCAGAGGCATAGATTTTAAGATTTTTTTGCAATCCGATACAATTTGTTCAGGCGGAATATTTTGGGGATCCGCAAATAAGATTTGTGCCACAGAATCACGTTCATGCTTATCCTGAAAATACTCGATAATTGCAGATGATTCCACCGACAATTTCTCATCTAGTAAAAATTCAGCAACTTTTTTTAATAA
>CAZCHA010000268.1:0-1929 GCA_964498175.1 uncultured bacterium | reverse complement strand
CTTACGAATGAAATTCTTGAAGACCATGGGTATCATACTTATTGGCATTCTGGTGTGAAAAAAGGATATAGTGGTGTGGCAAGTTTTTGCAAGGAAGAGCCTCTCTTTGTTCAGGAAGGTTTGGGCATTGAAAAATATGATAATGAAGGTCGTGTTCTCCTCACTGAGCATGAAAATTTTCTCCTTTATAATATCTATTTCCCCAACGGACAAAAAGATGAGACGCGATTGCAGTACAAATTGGATTTTTATGATGAATTATTGCCCATCATAAATGAGCAAGTAGAGTCTGGGAATAATGTGATTGTTACGGGAGATTGGAATACTGCCCATCACCCCATTGATTTAGCTCGCCCCAAAACAAACTTGAAAACATCCGGATTTATGCCTATTGAACGGGAACGATTGGATACCTATGTTGCTCATGGGTGGCGAGATACTTTTCGTGAATTTCATGAGGAAGGTGATCGATATTCCTGGTGGTCTTACAGATTTGGCGCAAGAGACAGAAATGTGGGTTGGCGTATCGATTATTTTTTTGTAAGTGAGAGTATGCTTGATTTGTGTATTGATGCAGATATTCACTCAAATATTTTTGGCTCCGACCACTGTCCTGTATCCTTAATTTTGAACCTATGATTAACAAAGAAGACATAACACGTAACTGGCTTAAACGCTACACGGGCACTAATATTGATGAGTTCGGTGATTGGATACTTCTGACAAATTTTCAGATTTATGTAGAAAAATTTTCAGAAAAATTTAATGTACCCATAATGGGTCTTGGTGGTGCCATGACATCTGCTACAAACAGAGACGGTCTATCTATTATCAATTATGGAATGGGAAGTGCAAATGCGGCTACTATTATGGATTTGTTATCTGGGATCCACCCGAAAGGTGTTTTATTCTTAGGGAAATGCGGTGGTTTGAAAAAATCAACAGAGTTAGGGCATTTTATTCTTCCCATGGCTGCTATTCGAGGTGAAGGGACCAGCAACGATTATTTTCCTATAGAAGTACCTGCCATGCCTTCCTTTAAATTGCATAAACACGTTTCATCACTTTTAGTTGAGAAAGGGATTGAATATCGAACAGGTGTTATTTATACAACCAATCGCCGTGTTTGGGAACATGATAAAGAATTTAAACAATATCTTGCTAAATTGAGAGCCATTGGTATTGATATGGAAACGGCTACCATATTTATTACTGGTTTTGCAAATGGGATTAATCGAGGAGCTTTGCTTCTTGTTTCCGATACACCCATGGCACCAGAAGGTGTAAAAACTGAAGAATCAGATAAAGAAGTAACACGGAAATATGTGGACCTTCACATCAATATGGGTATAGAAGCCATGACACGAATTGGAGAAGAAGGTGAAACTATTAAACACTTCTCGTATTGATTCAAAGGGCAGGTAAACCTAAATCATTAAATCCACCCCAATTGCATCACCATATACCATACCCGTTTTTGTAAGTGAAATAGAATTTTTATTTTTTATAAAACACCCTTCCCATTTTTTTTCGATGATTTTAAGATTTTCTCCAAATTGAATCTGAAATATTTCTGGAATTTTCATCAAATTAATACCATCATTCATTCTTAAGCCAAATCCAATTAATTCATTCAATTTGTCTTTTTCAGTCAATGTTTCTGTTCTAGAAATTGGAGAATTTCCTGATTCAATTTGTTGTAGATATAGATTCAGAGATCGGGAATTATTCCAACGATTTATTCCATCAAAACCATGGGCTGAAGGTCCAAATGCGAGATAAGGATGAATCTTCCAATAATGAAGATTATGTCTACATTCAAATCCTGGTTGAGAAAAATTGGAAATCTCATAACTAGGATATCCATTTGATTCCATTAATTGATGTGTTTTTAAGAACCATTCACCAGTTATTTCATTTTCTGGCATT
>CAZCHA010000267.1:0-1933 GCA_964498175.1 uncultured bacterium | reverse complement strand
GTTGGGGAGAATGATATTTTCCGCCACGAAAAAACTGGTCTTGATGAAGTAATCACTAATTGAAAGAACATGGTGAATGCCCATCTTCTTCCTTTGAAAAGATAAAAACTCAATGAAAATAATAATTTTTATATTTAATCTATTTGTTATAAGCGCTATCTATGGTGATATCTATTCTGATCGTATATTGATCTATATTGATAATTCTATATCTAATTTTCAGGTTTATGAAAATACAGGCCGTACAAACCTGAAAGAGTTAAATCAAAAGTTGGGTGATTTAGCGGTAGATAAAATATGGCAATGGCTACCTAATGCAAGACCAACAGATCGAGATGGAGATATTTATTTAAATCGGTACTATGTAATCAAATTATCCTCCCCAAGAACGGATATTCTAACTTTAGTGAAAGATGTTGAATTATTATCTTCAATTCGTTTTTCTGAAACCATGGGCATTAACCGCCCTGACTATATACCGAATGATCCATATTGGAATCAACAATGGCATATGCAAAATATCGAAGCAGATCATGCTTATGATCATTGGGATATTGATGGTGGTGATATTCCCGGGCAAATGTCAGAAGGTATTATGATTGTTGGTGTTTCGGATGATGCTATGGATTGGGATCATCCAGATTTAATTAACAATATATGGCAAAATCTTGGAGAAGATGCAGATGGTGATGGAGTTGTACTTGTCCAAAGTGGAAATAGCTGGATTTTCGATTCTGGTGATGAAAATGGTGTGGATGATGATAACGATGGCTATATTGATAATTTTATTGGTTGGGATATGGCAGATAATGACAATAATCCTACTTATAATAACAATAGTTCTCTGAGCCATGGAACTCTCGTGGGTGGATGTATTTCTGCTACAACAAATAATAGTACTGGTATATCATCAGTAGGCTGGTCTGTAAAATTGATGCCATTTCGATGTTCCAATGATGGTGAATTTATTGAAACAGGTTACAATGGAATTTTGGGTGCCGCACAAATGGGTGCTGATGTGATCAATTGTAGTTGGGGAAGTACAGGTGGGGGAAATCAATCTGTAATCAATACAGCTTACAATACTTATGGTTGTATTATAGTTGCAAGTGCAGGGAATGGTGGTGATGATGGGAATACAGATTTTGGGATGCATTATCCATCTGGGTTAAATCATGTGATTTCTGTGACAGCAACCGGCCCAGGCGATAATTTTGGATGTTGGGCAACCGCTGGAGAAACAGTTGACTTATGCGCACCTGGAGAAAGTATATATACTACGAGCCTGGGAGGTGGGTACGGTTCTGCTTTTGGTACATCATTCTCATCACCCATAACGGCTGGTGCAGTTGCACTAATATGGTCAAAATTCCCAACAGCGGATCAAGAATGGGTGGAAAATAGAATCATTACTTCCACTGATGAATTCTCTGATATGACTGGGACCTGTCAAGGCACTAGCTTGATTGGTATGCTGGGCTCCGGACGATTGAATGTTAATAAAGCATTAACTGCAGGAATATTCCCAAGCTTGTCTATTCAAGATGTCAATTATCAAAATGATTCAGATGGAGACGGTGTATTTAACCCTGGCGAACAGGTAAAAGTTAAACTTGTGATTGCAAATGGAGAAGGTTGGGCTGATGCAGAAAATGTAATTGCGACTCTCACGACTGAAGATGATCGAATTGAAATTTTAGATAATATAATCACATTTGATGATCCCATACCCGCGGGTATTGCAACTTTTACATTGATTGATCATTTTTTATTACATTCACTTGGTAATGCCCAACTGGGAAATATTCCCTGCACTGTCCATCTACAAGCCGGAGCAAGTGAGCCTTACTATGAAATTGATTTTGATATTACTGTTCATCTTTCCTTAAACCAATATGGGTTTCCAATAGAAGGAGTTTCCATTAAATCTTCT
>CAZCHA010000266.1:0-1935 GCA_964498175.1 uncultured bacterium | reverse complement strand
CAGAGATAAAACCCATTGAACCACTCAATATTGAAATAAAAGCTATGCAAGACCGGAGTCCTACCTACATGCAGTGGGTAGATGTTGTAGAAACATCAAATGATACTGCCAGGGTTTATGCGAATTCTTTACTTCTAACGCGGGATGTTACCCTACGCATGAATTGGACATTTTCACCTGATCTGTCACTCCAATGTTTTGTCCAGCCATTTTATGCAGATATGAAATATGAAAGTTACTACCGACTTTTGGCACCGGAGACCATGAATCTTGAAGATTATAATTATCTTAATGATTATGACAATCCTGATTTCATAATGCAGAATACGGTGGGCACATTTGTACTTCGCTGGGAATACCGTTCTGGTAGCACTATTTTCATCGTGTATAATCTAAATGAGAATAAATATTATTCCCCCATCGATAAAGCCTGGACAACAGAAAAAGCAAATGCACTTTATTTCAAGCTGAATTACTGGATAAAAAACTAGGCAATGTTTCAAATTCTCCGTTTATTGCTGAATGATTATTGATGTTATAAATGTTATTGTATCCTTGCCTAGTCAGCATGTGATCTTCGGAGGTATCAGTACTGTACTTTGCATCGCTGCAGCATGGGTTTACAGCCACAGTTCAAACAAATTGAAATCTATTATGTTTCAAACGATTAGCTGGTTGGTGGTTTTTAATGAGATTGCTTTCCAATTGAATATGGTCTATTATGGTATCTGGTCTTATCAAACATCTTTGCCCCTGGAGATGTGCTATTTGTCTGCTTTGCTTATTCCTGTTTACACTCGTTTTCAACAATACCGTCCTCTCAAGAACTGGTTCTTCTTTGCCGGTTTTGGTGGTTCATTTTTTGCATTTATCAATACCAATTTATCTGAGATGGCACACATATATATATCTATTCACTATTTTTTTGCCCATGGCCTTGTTATTTTTGTAATGCTTGCACTGGTGGTAGATGGCTACCGGCCAAGATGGGCTGATTATTTCAATGCCATACAATGGACAACGGTCCTTGTTGTGTCCATTGTTATCATTAATCTGATCCTTGGAAGTAATTATATGTTTACCTTTGAAAAACCACCAGGGATAAATTTTACATTGCTAATGCCGGAATGGCCCTATTACTTTATGGTTATATTGTTCATTGGTCTGATATTTTATACTTTGTTAATGCTTATATCTTTGGTTCCAAAAAAAAATAAATAACTTATTGTGTTATCTATGATGAAATTCTTGGTAAATATTACCGGATCATGAAAGTAGCTCTGTTTGGTGCTACAGGATTTGTAGGATCTTATATTGTAGATGAATTGATTTCTCAAGGCATGGAAGCAAACTTAATGGTTCGGGAAGGGTCTGAGAATAAACTGCTTCAAAAGGAGAAATGTCGGATAATTAAAGGAGATATTGATAATGAAATTGCGATTAATGAAACTCTGGATGGTTGTGGTGCTGTAATTTATAATATAGGAATTATCCGTGAATTTCCCAATCGCGGCATCACCTATGAGAACCTGCATTTTAATGGTGCCAAGCGATGTATTGATACTGCGAAAGAAAAAGGCATTATTCGTTTCATTCTTATGAGTGCAAATGGTGCAAAAATGAATGGAACCAGCTATCAAAGTACAAAATACATTTCCGAAGAATATTTAAAGTGTTCAGATTTAGACTATACGATTTTCAGGCCCTCGTTGATTTTTGGAGACCCTCTTGGTAATGACCGTCCGGAATTCTGCACCCAATTAAAAAATGATATGCTAAACCTTCCCTTTCCTGCACCAAATTTTTTAAAAGGATTCAATCCATTAAAAGCAGGAGATTTTGCTATGTCACCTATCCACGTTAAGGATGTGGCATCCATATTTGTAAAATCCATCAAAGAGATAAGTTTAGTAAGAAAAACATACTGTCTTGGTG
>CAZCHA010000265.1:0-1937 GCA_964498175.1 uncultured bacterium | reverse complement strand
TGTTAGAGCATTAATATCAGATGACAGCATTAACATATCTTGATATGTATCCTGATTAAAATCTTCTAGTGCAACCTGAGATAAGGGACCTGGATTTACTGGGACTTCATCAATAACCAATGTTGCAGGCGTCAGTGTAAAAGCAGCAATATCACCGGAATTGAAAGGAACCATTACATCAAAAAAACCATCTGCATCCCAATCCGTTAATTCGATGGAGTAAGGCAAAATTCCGCTCAAACCATCAATCTTTTTTCGAACCAAGTGCCCCGAATCAAAAACACCTCCGATATTATAAAATGGCTGCGCCTTGATGGTGTGTCCTTCAGGGCTGAGTGCTAATACATCATCATAGCCGTCACCATCATAATCCACAACGCCAACATAAAGTAATCCGGAACCCACCAGCAATTCATCCGGACGGACTTTCTTAGTGAGAGATAAACCGGATGCCGAAGCATTCACTATAGCAAACCCACGAAACGGACTACCCAGGGCTAAAACCAGTTCCTGATCTCCATCTGCATCCTGATCCAATAATTGAAAATTATTGCAACGAAGAGATCGATTCTCTTTTCCAATGTCTAAAGTTGCTGAAGGTAATTCTGAAAAATAAGCACCATCCCAAGAATATGTTGCCACAAATACATGGGGAGTTGCATTCTCGCCAAAACGAGATAAGTTCATAACCAAAGCTAATTCTGGGGCGCCATCACCATCCATATCACCAATTTGTGCATCAACGAATTGACCCTCTAATGCTAATGGCGGTGTGAATTCCCAGATCAAAGTTTGGTAGCCATCTGCATCAATTTCATAATACCTAACAGTGGTTGGAAACACATCCTCATTTGGATTTAATTCCAAGGCAATGAACTCTAACTGTGAATCTCCATCCAGATCGTAGGTTCCGTTCATATGAACAATCTTCTGGCTAAAAGAAATACCGAGGCAAAGGGTTAGGACACCTAGTATTTTCCGTACTGTATTAGATAGATCCATTGAACTACCTACGCATCACTCCCGTCATTTTTTTCAACTTCTATTTTTTCTTTCTCTGACTCATTATCGGGTTGAGATTCTTCTGGTTGTGCGGGTGTCTCTTCTTTTACAGGTATAAGTGTTTCTTTCCGAGACTCCAATTTGAGGGAATCTGTGGGTGTTGACAGGGAATCCGATTCCAGTTTTTCCACCTTTAATACTACAGGTCTAATTTCATCTTCCTGTGTTTCCGATGTTTTAGATTCAGTAATAGATTGATCTTTTGTAGAAATTTCTAGCTCTTCAGGCACATTGCTTTGTTTTGGTTCTACAGGAATTTCAGGATTTACTTGAGCGGGCTCAGCATCTGGTAAACGAGGTTCCCGTGTGATTTTAGGTAGTTTGCCCGCTGGGCCAAATAGAGGTTCTTCCAATGATGCACCCTGAAGAAGTTTTATTTTTAATTCATCTGGAAATAATTCCTGAATCAATCGGGAAAACATGACTGCAGGTTCAACTGTACCAACTAGATCAAATTCTGTTGTCACCTTTTTGGAACCATTAGCTCTTACTGTCACTTCGCCTCTAACTGCTTGGAGGGTTCCATCATCCATAAAAACAGCCAGAGATTGGGAAGGAGTAGATGGTGTCGTGGAAGAAAGATATATTCCCTGATAGGTTGAGTCCTCCAAACCATCAAATGAGAACCGAATCAACTTATCTGTAAAATCCATATCCAATGAAGTAGGAAACCCTTCAAAGAAATAATTTGGAAATTCAAATAACTTTGGATCGAATGCTTCCGGCTGATAAGATTGGGATAACGAATCTTGAGTGGGAGAAATGGACATAAAAACTACATTGGTCTGCATATCGTGGACCATGGTTAGCGTTGTTATGCTATCTAACCGCGCATCACGCAATGAATACGCAAAATCATAGGATTCGCCCCGTTT
>CAZCHA010000264.1:0-1961 GCA_964498175.1 uncultured bacterium | reverse complement strand
AATGTGTATTATGATCCTTTATACGATTACCAGATTAAATCAAAAACTAACCGATGTATTTATCAGTCAGACACGAAAGGTGTTACAGAATTTTTATCCGGGTTAGAGTGTGCCTAGGATCAGGATTACATTAGCTGATTGATAGTAGCCATTAAACCAATAATAAGTCCTAAGAATTAAATATTTAATAGTGGGGTAGAGTGCTTTGTCTTTCTGGACTGAACCATATTAAGAGTTTTAATCTAATTATTCTGAAACTCAAAGGAATCTGCTAAAAAAACATCATTTTTCACATTGCCAGTGACGTTAGCTACACGAACTGCATTGCACATGCCATCTTTTGCATGTGGATCACCAAGCTCTGACATTTTGACTCCCTGTACCAGATAAGATTTTTCACCAATTTGAATTGCCAGATTACAATCTTTTTGGCTTTTCATGCTAAAATTACACATCCCACAAGAAGCCAGAACCAACCCGCTAACAGTACCATTCTCTGCAATGGTATTTACAAAATTTTTCTCACTAGGGATAGCAACTTTATTTTTGGAAACATTACAAGATCCACAACCCGCAAAAACCAGGTTAATAGAAAAAAGAGATGTAAGAATTAAGTATGCGATATTTTTCATGATATTGATTCCTTTTTTGACTTTTTGTTGTTCTTAATATAAGGGTATTATCATTTTAAAATGAGAATTTAAACTGTGCTGGGGTGCTCTATACTTCATACCAATTACATCAGTTTTACTTGCTTAGGGTTTCAGAATTTTCATTCGGGCACAACAAGGACTGGGCAGGAAATAAGGTCAGTAATATCTTCGTCAAAAGAATCTGTAATTCTAGCGATGGTGTTTTTGTTCGAGTAAAAAGAATAATTAAAAATACAGTTTTCCCGGTTACCTATTTTGCATTCACTAGAGCTGCGTCTCTTTCTTAAATTTATTAATGTCAGCATATCGATAGTCTGACAATTGTTTAAATTTTGGCAGGGTATAGACATCATTGAACTTGTATGCTTTCCAAATCCGATTTCCTTCTTCCATGAGTGGTTTGGGGTTGATGGTTACACTATCAACAAATACAGACTGATATATGTCTAAAATCTTCTCAATTCCCGAATCCCGTGACATAGTGCCCGTATCGAATTTTTCAATATACCATTTCGTAAATATTTCATTATAATCCGCCCAATCATTTATTTGAATATGGGCGAATGGATTTCCTTTCATGCCCCCTCTGAAGATCCTTTTTATTTGAGGCTGGAACCGGCTATGGTGATTTAATCGATCTTTAAAAAAACAAACACATAATATATCTTTTCGATAATTATCTAATGATATTCCCTCGCGCCACAATTCATATTTTACAGCATCATCATCTGTATTTTCATTGTTAAATCCTATGTTATGTCCAAAATAATCAAGTGCATCCGTCAGAAAATATAGCTTAGTTAAAACCATAGTGATGATTTCAATTTGTTTAAACAAAAATTCTTTTTGTTTATTTAGAGCCATCACTTTCTTTTCAATACCTTGGAATAGAAGAATGGTTGAGAAAATGGGTTTTTCATTTTTGATCGTGCCAATGGCCATGTTCTGGCGACCAAACTTTTCCCGGCGGTGGATCACCTGGGGGTTGGGACTTTGGTTCAGTAATTCCAGGCTGAGAAGGAAGAGTTGTGGGTGCCAAAGGTGCGTCGTGCCAATGGCCGTGTTCTTCTGACCAAACCTTTCCGGGAGGTGCGGGCCCGGGTGCTGTTGATGTTAGATTTGGTTTTTTTGGATTAAGAGGTGCTGGAGTATAACTTGTTGTTACTGAAGTGGGTTTTGTTTCAAAAAATAAAAACCAAAGTAGGATTAGAAAAATAATTGCAACAATTACCAATGTTTGGGAAGAACTTTCCATGGTTTTCCCGTGGCAATTTTTGAATTTCTTTCCACTTCCACAATTGCAAGTAT
>CAZCHA010000263.1:0-1972 GCA_964498175.1 uncultured bacterium | reverse complement strand
TTCAATCGGGATTACCAACTGGACAAGCGGGTATTCTAGGTGCTGCATCCTTGCTCTGGAAATAATTTTCCTACATAAAAAATAGTAACTAAGAATTCTGGTCGTTTCCTTTTTTAACAAAGTAATAGAAACAACGAACCCCGCAAATCACGGGGTTCGTTGTTTGGAAATGAACTATACCAACATAATGGTATTATTTATTGTTACAAACTATTGGAAATCATATGTTTTAAGTATATTATAGTAGATGGTACCTGCCCTTATTGAACGCCTAGAAGCATCTACTGTTTCATCTTTCATCCATCCGGTACATATATTGATTAAAGATTATATAATCATATTCTTTGTAGCTCTATCAATCTCAACTGCACAGGAAGACCGACCAACTGCTGCCATTTTATATTTTACGGCAGAAGAGGTCCTTACACAGCAACAAACAAAGTCCCTGACCAATCATTTTTCTACGGCACTGGATTCAACAAAAAAGGTGAGCATGGTCGCGCAGAGCAAAGTGATTGGTGTATTAGAAAAGGAAGGTCTCGATGTAAGCGATTGTACTACAGATGCATGTGCTATCAGGATAGGTGCAGAACTTGGTGTATCCTACGTGATCACCGGTGATGTTAAAAATGAAAGGAACACCTACACTATCACAGCTAAAATGCTTTCTGTGGCTGGGAACACTGAGAATAGAAAAGAAAGTATTACCTATTCTGGGATGTTGAGGGGCTTAAACGTACAGACCGAGATTCTTGCTTGGAAACTCTTTGATTTAGAAGCACCGAGTGCAGTACAGATGAAGGTTAAGAAGGATTACAGCAGTGTAGGAGGCAAAGGAATGAGAGGGTTTAAGGGCATACCCTATTGGATGATTTGGGGCGGTCTGGGGCTGGTAGTGGCTGGTGGCGGTGTGGCTATAGCTATGGCTGCAGATGGCGGCTCAGATGGGACCACCCCCATTGGTGGACCTCCAAACTTTCCAGAGGCGCCCTGATGATATTGTATTTTATCTGGCAGCACCTTACCTTTGGTTTTAATGGAAATCACTATTATGATTTAATCAGACTGGATCATCCTGGTGCTTAGAAAATTATTGCCAGTTCATATTTTTTTGTCTACTATGGTTGGTCAGCCCATATTTACAGAGTATGTGATCTCCACTTCAGCTGAAAATGCTTCATCAGTTCATGCCGCGGATGTGGATGGTGACGGGGACATAGATGTGCTCTCAGCATCTAACGTTGATGACAAGATCGCCTGGTACGAAAACGACGGCAGCGAGAGCTTCACGGAGCATGCCATTACCACATCAGCCAATGGTGCCAATTTTGTTTATGCAGTGGATGTAGATGGTGATGGCGATATGGATGTTCTCTCTGCATCTTCTAATGATGACAAGGTGCGCTTTTACGAGAATGATGGCAGTGAGAGCTTTACACAGCGTTTGATCTCCGCTTCAGCTGAAAATGCCTCATCTGTACATGCAGCGGATGTGGATGGTGACGGGGACATGGATGTTCTCTCTTCATCTTCTGGTGATGGCAAGATCGCTTGGTACGAGAATGAGGGCAGCGAGAGCTTCACGGAGCATGCCATTACTACTTCAGCTGAAAATGCCTCATCTGTACATGCAGCGGATGTGGATGGTGACGGGGACATGGATGTTCTCTCAGCATCTTCTGGCGATGACATGATCGCTTGGTATGAGAATGAGGGTAGCGAGAGCTTCCCGGTGCATGTCATTACCACATCAGCTGATGCTGCCCGTTCAGTTCATGCAGCGGATGTGGATGGTGACGGGGACATGGATGTTCTCTCTGCATCTTCTGGCGATGACAAGATCGCCTGGTATGAGAATGAGGGCAGCGTGAGCTTCACGGAGCATGCCATTACCACATCAGCTAATGGTGCTAATACTGTTTATGCAGCGGATGTAGATGGTGATGGCGATATGGATGTTCTCTCTGCATCG
>CAZCHA010000262.1:0-1982 GCA_964498175.1 uncultured bacterium | reverse complement strand
TCAGCCATTATTTTATTAAAATGAGTTTGGTTGATTGCATTATATACCCAGATCGAAACATGGCAAAATATATCCCGCTTGGGTGCTGTCTTGCATTCCATTGAACTTCGTGAAATCCAGGCATAACGTAACCGCTGAACAATGTCTCAATTAGTTGTCCGTTAATGTCATATATATGCAGGGACAGAGGTTGTTTTGTACCCAAAACTGAAAATCGTACAGTCGTAGACGGATTGAACGGGTTCGGGTAGGCTGGATATACAGTCACCATTTCCGGAATAGCTGGACGTGGTTTTATAGACAAATCGGGGAGAGTAACTTTAGTAAAATTAAATTCACCATTGTTGATATCTATAAATGAAAATAAAGGTTTCCACATTGATGCGTAAAACCCACCAAAAACTGTTGAATCCGTCACAGCTGATATTTCAATTACACCATCTATACCCATGTAAATAATATCAATCAATTCAAAAAATAGGCTTTCAAACAAGGAATCTAGGGCCAATGAATCACCACCTGTGGTGTCAGTAAGCGTTTCTAATATCTCTAGGACAAAAACCGAATCCAGTTCGGGTATAATAATCACAATCGATTCCAAGCTTAATGGATCTTGCAGATTTCCTTGGCCGGGAATGTCCCATGTCCGAGGTTGAACGGGGAATGTTGTATCTTGAAGGATTGCCAGAAAAAGGTCAAATTCATTGTTTTCCTGCTCCGTAAATGCTCCCATAATGAAGTAGGACGTATCCGCTCCCTCCTGGTTGAAGGCAAATCCGATAGGGATGGAATCCTGGATAATGGATGTAAAGGATCCGCTTACGTTACCGTTGTAATCAAATGTTATTTCGCCGGTGTAGCTCTCTTGGGCCAAGCAAAAACAAAAAATAAATGGAGTAAATATCTTCATGAAATTCTATAATTACGGTTAAAAAAAGAATCGATGATAGAAACTAATATTACATGAAAAAAGTGGATTTAATTAATAATGAAATAAAGATTATCGATGCCGTTTCATAACGACTATTAGCATAGCGCCAACATTGATAAAGCCTGTTTTTAATTCAGGCTAGGGTTCACCCTGGGGGATAATATTCGTATTCCCAAAGAAACGAAGCGCGATTGGAATATCAGAAAACCAATAATCCATGGATGCACCAGTGCTGAAGCCAATGCCACCATAGGTTGGTTCTCCATCGTACTCAACATGACCTAATCCAAATGCTGATGGTTCATTCTTAATAGCAATATTATAATTCACGCCAATATCCACACATAAATGTAGAGCTTCAGGCAAAAAGAAAAATACTGGTTTGAAATCTACACTCATGTTTCCACTCAGTTGCATAGCACTTACAACGCCCATCTCCGGATTATCAAAGCCATAGGTCATTATTTTAAACCCGGGGGAAATATCCACAGCCCCGACGGGGAAATAGGGAGCCTGAAATCCTATTCCTAAATTGGGCATTAATGTTGTTGTCCCTGATGAATCTTTCAAAGATGCCATGGCGAATGGCATTCCACCATAAACAGTCACTGAATTGTAAGCTGTTGCTGGTTTTTTAGTTTCCTCGTATTTGTATTCTTCCTTTTGGGTGACGTAATCATCATATTTAAAATCATCAAATTCGTCCATCCAATCATCATTATTTGCAAGAAATTCACCTTTTTCATAAAAGTATTTCACTGCACTGCTGACCACAGGAACCAGGCCATTTTCCATCTTGAGGGTGTCTATATTCCCCACAAGAATACCTTCTGCTGTATCTAGCCCCATGGGAATGATATAGACGGTTGATTCATCCACTTTTGTCACTCGGCCCACTACATAGGTACCATCGAAAAATGTGATTTTCCCGTGCAGACCAAATAAATAGCCTACAAAAAGAGGTATTATTATTAATTTTCTCATGTACTAATTATTCATAATAGAAATGGAATATAGGTGATAATTTAATAAAATGAAAGTATAGCGGAAT
>CAZCHA010000261.1:0-1998 GCA_964498175.1 uncultured bacterium | reverse complement strand
ATTAATCTATGATGATTCAGTATAATCAAGTTTTATTGCGATTAACCATCCACGAAACACCAATACTTAACTCATAAAGTAAAATGAGTGGAAATGCCATAATCAACATGGAAATTGGGTCTGGTGGCGTAATAAATGATGATAAAACCATAATAACTATGATTGAATGACGACGATAATTACGCATGAATGGCGGTGTCAATACCCCAATGGCAGACAAAAGAAGAGAAACCACTGGCAGTTGAAAAATTAACCCTGAACCTAAGATGAGCCATGTGAGAAAACTGAAATAATATTGAATAGAAAAATTATTTTCCACATGCCCTGAACTGATACCACTGAAAAATTCTAATGAAAATGGAATTAAAATAAAATATCCAAATAAGACTCCAATCATAAATGATGTAAAAGCGAAAAAAACTACTGGAAATGCATATTTTTTTTCATTGATCTTAAGCCCTGGTGCAACAAATCTCCAAAACTGATAGATCAAAATGGGGAGGGCTATGATTAATCCGGAAATAAAGGAAATGAACCATTTAATTAAAAACATTCCTTGAACCGATAAAACCTGGAGGTTTATGGGATTTGTTGTGTTTCTAGTTGGGTAAAGAAGTATTTCCAAGATCCGATCAATATATCCAAATGAAACAGCAGAGCCAATAACAATTGCCAGTAGAGATTTAATAAAACGCCATCTCAATTCTTCAAGATGGTCAAGAAATCCCATTTCTTTTGGAAGTTCAGAACTCATCTTGTTGGCGATCCAATAATTGCTGTGCTAGAATTACAGGTGCAGTTTTAATGGAACTTAATGTTTGCGTTAATTGATCTAAAAGCGATCTTTTTTCTCCCGTCCAAAATGCTTCTTCCAACCTAAAACGAATAAGCTCAGACACTCTATTTCGATATCTGCTTAACTGACGATCAACTAACATGCCATTGTCAGTCATTAATTTTAAATGATCCTGAATTCCCATAAATAGTTCAATAGTACCCTGACCTTCATTTGCAATTGTATTAAAAACTGGCGGTTCTAATTTGCCACGAGTTGTAAGATTATGGAGAACATTTTTTAATAGCGATGCCAATCTATTTGCACCATCCCGATCTGATTTATTGATCACAAATATATCTGCGATCTCAATAAGCCCAGCTTTCATGAGTTGAATCTCGTCTCCAGATTCTGGGACTAGCACTACTACCGTTATGTCCGCTGCCTTTGCTACATCATGCTCGCCTTGCCCTACACCGACTGTTTCAAATAAAATATAATCTTTCCCACTAGCAGCCAATACGTCACCTGCTTCCTGGGCTTTTCTAGCTAAGCCACCCAAATCTCCATGACTACCCATACTGCGGATAAATACCCTGTTGTCCCATAAATATTTATTCATCCGGACACGATCGCCTAATAGTGCACCACCTGTGAAGGGGCTTGTTGGGTCAACAGCAATTACGCCCACGGTTTTATTTTTTGAAAGGCACGTTTCAATCAATTCATTAGTGAGAGTGCTTTTTCCAGACCCAGGTGGACCCGTGATTCCTATCCGAATAGATTCGGATGAACTTGCATGGAGATCACTGTAAAAAGAATCAGGAATATGTCGATTATTCTCAATTCGGGTAATGGCTTTTGAAATTGAGCGCGAATCATTTTCTAAGATTCCCGAAATCAATGCATTGGGCATCTAAGAATCAAACTCCTGAACAAATCGATTATAATCATATATAATAAGTTCTCGGCCGTTTCGTTGGACAAATTCTTCTTTGACCAGTAATTTAAAAACGCGTGACACCGTTTCTCTAGATGTGCCTGACATATTAGCTATATCTTGCTGGATGGGTACTTTTGGGATACTCACCTGACCTTTCTTAATTACACCGTTCTCATCCGCGATTCGAAGTATACACATTGCTATTCGTTTTTCAGCATCACTCAGGGACAGACTGGCTATCTGACGATCACTTTTTCGCAAACGATGTGCCATTTCCTTT
>CAZCHA010000260.1:0-2002 GCA_964498175.1 uncultured bacterium | reverse complement strand
AACATGGTGATTTTACAACAATCGCATCAGACGTAGACTCGGCTGACATAGTAACTCTAGACAAGGTTATTTGTTGTTATGATGATATGTCTGAATTAGTAAAGCAGTCTTCCAAGCTTTCACGAAAAATATATGCTGTTATTTATCCTCGTGACGTTTGGTGGACAAAACTAGCGCTTCCATTTATTAATTTTTATCCTATAATAAAGCGCAGTCCTTTTAGAGTATTCATTCACCCTACCAAAAAAGTGGAAGAAATAATTATTCGGAATGGGTTAAAACGTGATTATTATGCCACAACTTTATTCTGGCAGGTAGCAATTTTTATTAAATAGAATCTCGTATTTTCTAGATTATATGAACCCACAAAGTAGCAGATGTTTTTGTATCCGCGTGAATGAGTAGATTTATGTCTGATATATTCATACAATAAAAATGGCATCTTTAATTAACTTAAAAAATCTACCACTAAACCAAATTTATCGACGTGGAATGATTTTGTTTATATGTTGGACATTTTTTTTATTAATTACACCACTACTTAGCCAGGAAAAATCAGCAACTATCATTATAGTTGCACCTTCTTATACAATGAATACAAAGCAGCCATGGGCTGAAGCGGTAGTCATAAGAGATGATAAAATTATTTTTGTTGGTGATAAGCATGATGCACTAACATATCAAAACAGTGTAACACAGTTAATTGAAAGATCCGATGGGATGGTGTTGCCCGGGTTCATTGATTCACATGTCCATCTTTTATCGGGAGGTATTGAAATGAATGACTGTCGCCTGCACGATTTAGAAACCCCCGCAGAAATATACCAAACTATTCGTGATTTCATTAATGTCCATCCTGATAATGAATGGATTCGAGGCAGCGGCTGGGGACTTCCCATCTTTCCCGATGGTAATCCTCGCAAGGAATGGTTAGATAAAATCAGCACGGAGAAGCCCATATTTTTAGTATCTATTGACGCTCATTCTGCCTGGCTAAACTCCAAGGCACTGGCTTTGGCTGGTATTAATGCCCAAACGCTTGACCCTCCCAATGGTCGTATCGAGCGCGATCCCAATACTAATGATCCATCCGGAGTATTGCGAGAAGATGCAATGGGATTGGTAGAACGGCTTTTGCCATTATATACTAAAGATCAAATCGATAGTGGATTGCAGTTTGCTGCTAAAGAAGCCAATCGTATGGGGATTACTGCAATTCTAGATGCCGGCACTGAGGGTTATGCATCCTATGATTCTATACGAGGGCATTATGATGGATTGGATGCTTATCGTGACGCAACATTAAACAAAAAAATATCTATACGGGTGGCAGCATCAGAATATGCTAACCCCGAATCCTGGAAAGATGATCTAAAACAGATTAAAGAACGCAAATTTGCTAATGATCTAGGGGTAATGAATACAGTAAAAATTTTTGCCGATGGTGTTATCGAAGGAGGTACCGCCGCCCTGCTGGAGCCCTACCTTGGTACAGATGATTGCGGCATTTTAAACTGGCACCCCGATACGTTGAAGATGGCTGTAGCCGAGTTTGATAAGGCAGGATTTCAAATCCACATCCATGCTATTGGTGATTGGGGAATACGTAGCACATTAGATGCATTTGAGCTCGCACGAGAACAAAATGGGCTAGAAGATAAGCGGCATATGATGTCGCACATTCAACTGATTCACCCTGAAGATGTGCCCCGTTTTAAAGAATTAAATATTATTGCCAGTTTCCAAGCCCTTTGGGCATACCCGGATAAATACATTACAGACCTGACATTGCCGGTATTAGGTCCTGTACGCTCAAGGTGGAATTATCCCATAAACAGTGTTGTTTTATCGGGCGCCCGTATAGCCGGTGGCAGCGATTGGACCGTGTCGTCCCTGAATCCACTTGATGCCATTGAGGTTGCTGTTACAAGACGTGGACCCGGCCAAAAGGACGGAGATGCGTTATTTTCTGAAGAAGCTGTAAAATTGGAAACCATGTTGC
>CAZCHA010000259.1:0-2009 GCA_964498175.1 uncultured bacterium | reverse complement strand
TTTCCGATGACGACGATGTCGTGGTACGGAACTATTTGCTCTTGGCATTTGTTATCGTCTCCAGTTATTAGACGCCCAACATTGCTTTCACGTGTTTAGCATCTCCGGATTTGAGTATACCTGCTTGTCTCATTTTCCGTTTAGCTTTATTCGATCTGCGAATGAGCATATGTCTATGGTTTGCTTTGTTTCGTTTTATTCTGCCAGAACCTGTAACCTTGAACCGTTTTGCGGCTCCGCGTCTTGTTTTCATTTTAGGCATCTAGCACTCCTATTTTGCGTTAAGGATTATTGACATGCGTCGGCCTTCTAAAGGAATATCCTTTTCGACCTCTGCCACATCTGCCAATTCTTCGAGTACTCTATCCATAACCAGTTTTCCCAAGTCAATACGGGACAATTCACGCCCTCGGAACATGAGAGTTATTTTTAATTTCGCTCCATCTTCCAAAAATTTACGGCCACGGTTCATTTTTGTCATGAGATCATGGTCATCAATCCGCGGTCTTAGCCGAATTTCTTTAAGCTTTACAACATGCTGTTTCTTTTTACTCAGTTGTTGTTTCTTTTTTTCCTCGTATTTTAATTTGCCGTAATCAACGATTTTGCAGACCGGGGGTTTCATACCCGGGCCTACTTCCATCAAATCCAATCCGACGTCTTGGGCTCTTTCTAATGCAGCTTCAAGAGAGACAACACCTAATTGTTCTCCAGTTTCTGAAATTAACCGAACTTCATCAGAAGTAATATCGTCATTCAGTCGCTGCTTCTTTTTCTTTCCTATGGGAGAGTCTCCTATTTATTATTTCTTCATTAAGTTGATCAATTAAGGTATTCAAAGAAAATGAACCAGTATCACCTTCAAATCTTCGACGGACAGAAACATTTATATTTGTTTCTTCCTTTTCACCTACGATCAACATTACATTAATTTTTTCTAATTCTGCCTGGCGAATTTTCGCACCAATTTTATCTGCACGATCATTTAGTTTTACACGAATTCCCGCTTCTCTGAGCGTAGTCTCAACTTCTGAAGCATAATTTAATATTTTATCAGAAACAGGTAGAACAGCTACCTGAATTGGTGCAAGCCATAGCGGGAAGTTACCGCCAAAATGTTCAATCAGGAATCCAATAAATCGTTCATGTGTTCCCAAGGGAGCCCGGTGAATACATAGTGGCGTTTTTTCATTTCCATGTTCATCTGTATAGGCTAAATCAAATTTTTCAGGGATAGCAAAATCAACCTGGTTTGTAGCTAACGTAAACTCTTTTCCAATAGCACTCCAGACCTGAACATCAATCTTGGGACCATAAAAGGCTGCTTCACCTGGAACCTCTGTAAACGCTATTGACCCTTCCTGAAGCGCCTCTCGAACCCATTGCTCTGTCTCTAACCACAATTTGGGTTCGTTTACATATTTTTTTCCTAACCCTTCTGTATCATGCAGGCTTAACCGCATAGAATATTTTTCAATACCAAATATTTCAAAATATTTCAGGTACATGTTGCACACAGCCAGGAATTCTTCCTTGAATTGCTCTTTGGTACAATAAATATGAGCGTCATTCATCTGCAGGCTGCGAACACGCATTAATCCAAATAATTGGCCGGATTTTTCATAACGGTAGCACGTGCCATATTCAGCTAATCTTACAGGGAGATCCCGATAACTTTTTGGTGTAGCTGCATATATTTTATGATGGTGGGGACAATTCATAGGTTTTACATAATAATCTGTCCCATCAATATCCATGGCTGGATACATGGAATCTTTATAATGGTCTAAGTGGCCAGATTTTTCATATAACGTGCCTTTGGTCAGGTGCGGTGTACGAACCTGATTATAGCCAGCATTTCTTTCTGTAACTTTGGCCAGTTGTTCCAATTCTTCGATCATGACTGTACCATTGGGCAGCCAAAGTGGCAAGCCAGGCCCTACTTCTTCGTCAAAAGTGAAAATATGAAGCTCTTTACCTAATTTGCGGTGATCCCGTTTTTTGGCTTC
>CAZCHA010000258.1:0-2010 GCA_964498175.1 uncultured bacterium | reverse complement strand
CATCCCGGTGGTGGGCTCCATGGAGCTAATGGGTTTAACGCAGCACAGGAGATTCTGAAAAGATGACCTTTAAGAAAACAGCCGAAACTCTTCCAAAAGGTGCCCACACGTTGGGAAGGGACTATTATGTGAACCCAAGCATTCTGCAAAGAGAGTATAATAATATCTTTTATAGGAACTGGATTTGTGCAGGCCGTACATCGGAATTGACTGAAGTTGGCCAGTATAAGGTGGTTAATATTGATACGGAAAGCGTTATTGTTCTACGGAAAAATAATGGAGATTTGAAAGCCTACTTTAATGTATGTCGGCATCGTGGAACTCGAATCTGCAAAAACGCGGCTGGTCAATTCTCAAAATCAATTCAATGCGGCTACCACGGGTGGACTTATGGATTGGATGGCAAACTAATCGGCGCACCCCATATGGATATTGTGGAAGGATTCAAAAAAAATGATTTTCCTCTCCATTCGGTAGCTCTTGCAGAATGGGAAGGATTCATCTTTATTAATATATCCGATAACCCGGAAAATTTTGACACTGCATTCGCGCCCTTGGTTGGCCGGTTTTCTAACTGGAATATCTCTGATCTCGTGGTCCAGGAAACCAAGGAATATGTTGTAAAAGGAAATTGGAAATTGGTAATCCAGAACTATTGCGAATGCTACCATTGCCCTATTCTTCATCCAGATCTTGCGGCTATCCATAATTATATGGGAGGACAAAACGATCTCCATGAAGGCCCATTCCTGGGTGGGTATATGGAATTCAATGAAGATAAGGATAGCATTACTGCCAGTGGAGAATTGTGCTGCCCACCCTTAAAAAATGTAAAAGATGGTGACTTGAAGCGGGTTTATTATTATTCAATTTCCCCTAATATGTTATTGAGCCTGCACCCGGAATATGTTATGTACCATACGGTCTGGCCTGATGGTGTAGACAAATGCAAAGTTACCTGTTCATGGCTTTTTGAAAATGATGTGGTGAAATCGGGCAAACATCAAACTCAGGATGCCATTGATTTTTGGGATATGACCAATAAACAGGACTGGTATATTTCAGAATTATCACAATTGGGTATCCAATCAAAAAAATATTCCCCTGCGCCTTATTCCGGGCAGGAAAGTCTGTTGGCTGCCTTTGATAAATATTATTTAAGTAACCTGAACTCATCCACTTGAACTATTCCATGTGAATGAACTTTTTGTGCCTCATTATTGGCATGTGGATATTTTAATCTTGCCGATTGGCTAATAGATAGGGCTTCTTCATCCGGTTTATATTTTAAATAATAATTTTGATGTTCCCGGGCTTTTTCATGGTTCCCCAGTTTTTTATTCACCAGCATCATATTATAATGAGCCTGTGGATCTTCAGGATCGATCTGGATACCTTCATAATAAATATACAAAGCCTGATCATATTCCTGATTATAATAGTAGGTCTGACCCAATTCATTTATATTGATTCTATCTTCAGGATGTGTTTTACGTACCTGTTCGAAGTACTTTATTGCTTTGGGATAGTCCCCTAATTTTTTAGCAATCATACCACGAAAAAAAGCCACTTTCGGGAATTTGGGTTTTATGAAATCCGCAAATGACAATGCATGGTTCGCCAAATCAAATTTCCCCTCTTTGATATGAACCCGAGCAAGGTTGATATATCCATCGGCATATTTTGGGTTAATTTCCGTCACCCGGGTAAATGCTATCCGGGCAGCTTCCAGATTATTTTGACGAAGCATGCCAATGCCGTAATCATTTATCCGAATTGCATCTTCAACTTTGAGATTTAATTTTTGCGGATGAGTCACAATTGAAACTGTATCCGAAGCCATAGTCACTATGGGAAGAAAGATGGGTTCATCTAAAAATGTTTCCGTAATTCTGCGGTTGAATTTTCGATAATTCAGGTTTGCAATGATCTTAAATCCGACATTTAAGCTATCGGGAACGTTCCATTCATAATGAATAACTTCTGCAGATCCGGGCGGGATGGAATTGT
>CAZCHA010000257.1:0-2016 GCA_964498175.1 uncultured bacterium | reverse complement strand
AAAAAAAAGCTGTAATCTCTGGTGTTTATTACTTGGATATTCATGATAATTCCGGTGATATTCATTTCCGGTCAAAAGTGAAAGATAAATTGAATGAATGGTCCCTGAAACCTGAAAACGGGGAAATGATACTCTTTGATTCAAAATTAGAGCACTCAGTATCAGAAAACAAAAGTTGTCATCCCAGAATTTCACTAGCTTTCAATCTTTATACTTTACCTTTGGAAATACAGGATCAATCGGCACAATATTCCACCGGTAAATTTTTTTCATAATTAGTGTAAAGAATTCAGAATATGATAAATCGATTTAGTATTTTATTTTTTATTTTTCAAATCATCTATGCAAATGATTTTACGCCTAGTACATTAGTTTCCGGGGAAGTAACCAACCATAATCTTTATCCTGAAATAGCCGTAACGGATTCAGGAGAAATTTATATAGTTTGGGTTAATACCCAAGGTGGTGGTGATGTTCATTTCACTATGTCTAATGACCATGGACAAACTTTTACCAATTTTTCAACAGTAAATCAGGTTGAAAATCATGCAATAACTATCGGGTTCAGCGGGCCGCAAATAGAAGTATGGCGTGATACAATCCATGTTATTTGGTCAGATCAGCGGAATGGGTATGATCATTCAACAGTCTTTTATGCCCGGTCTATCGACCAGGGATTAACTTGGGAAGAAATACAAATTGGTTATCCCAATGGTGTCAATTTTTACCCTGAACTATTAATTGATTCACAAGGAATTTTGCATGCGTCCTTCCATTATTATCTACCAGGTTCATTTGCCTACCAATTTATCGCTCATACATATTCCTCTGATGGAGGAGAATCGTGGTCAAATTTTAATATTGTAAGCGATTATGAATCTGGGGAACCTTGCGATTGTTGCCCTGTAGAACTCCACGAAATGTCAAATGGAAAGATCATAAATGGATTTAGGAACAATGAGAATGATATTCGAGATATGTTTTCAATGGATTGGCATCCCGAAGATTCATCATGGATTAATTTATCTCCCATGTCTTACGATGATTATTTTGTGAATTACTGCCCTACAAGCGGCCCCAGTCTTGTCAGCCTGGATTCTATAGTAGCTATGGCTTATATGTCGGAAACAAATAGCGAAAACCGAATTTTTCTTACTCTATCCCATGACCTGGGTGATACTTTTTCAGTCAAAATCCCAATGGAAATGACAAGTGGCGTTAATTATTATCAAAACCATCCTTCAGCTGTAATAACCCAAGATGGCAATATCCATGTGATTTGGGAAGACAGTAGAAATTTTGGCAATATTCTTTATAGCGTTCTTGAATTTGGGCATAGTTTAATGACGGGTTTTTCAACAGTGAATGACAGCATTACATCATCCCCGGAGATTGCTCCCCAACTAGCATCAGATTCAAATGATTATCTTTATGCAGTTTGGGTGGATCGTCGTTCTGGAAGGCAGATAAGATTTTCAACTACATATCCAATTGACCTATCAGCAGATAAAGAGTTGATTCCCTTAGATTTTTCGTTGTTTTCGCCATATCCGAATCCATTTAATTCAATAACCACAATTACGTTTTCAGTAAAAGAATCCATTATCTCAAACAAAATGTCTTTGCAAATATTTGATATTCATGGCCGTTTAGTAGCTTCGTTGATAGATGGATTTGTAAACAAAGGAACCTACGAAATTCAGTGGGATGCATCGACTCAACCTAGTGGGATATATTTTTTTGCTCTACAGGCTCAGGGTTTTACACAATCAGTTAAATCCATATATTTAAAATGAGTCCTTATCGTCGTTGATTGGAGGGTAATCCATTCTTACATTTGACGCCAATATTTAATCAAAAGGAAAACATAATGAATCGTTTAACAGTAGGAATACTTTTGTCATTTGCAGTTATTTTATCTGTTACTTCTTTGTATTACACACCAGATCCACTTTCAAGTACCACCAATTGTCAATATAAATCTGATTGTGCTAAACCGGGATGTATACAAAAAGC
>CAZCHA010000256.1:0-2017 GCA_964498175.1 uncultured bacterium | reverse complement strand
CTTAGCATTGAAGCAAGTGAAGACCTTAAGACTGCTCCAATGTTTACTATTGGTATAGGGGCTGCTTTTGCTGCGACTCCAGGTGATGATGCATCTGAATGGTCGGGCACTTACATTATGCAAGCAGGAGATACAGAAGGGGTGGTCGCATTCTCAATCTCTTTTGAAGATTTAGCTGGTAATCCTACCGAAAATCCAGTCACAGAAACAACGAATAGCTCAAATATTACCTTTGATAAAACTGCGACCGATATTTCTAATGTTGTTATTGATTTAGTAGACGCATCTGACACTGGCACCTGCAGCGCTGACTGCGCAATTGATAACTTAACAAATGATCAAACCCCTGAATTTGAAATTACTGGATTAGCGACCGGTGGTGCAAACTCTACTACATATGCAGTAGGTGATTCAATCTTCATTTATGTTGATGGGGTTAAAACCGAATTGGAAGATGGTACAAAAGGAGGAGTAGCCATATCAGATGCTTTAACTTTAGTACTATCCACATTGGCTCACCAAGAATTGCCATATGAAATTAAAGTTGTTTCACAAGATCACGCTGGAAACTTGTCAGATTTTTCTTCTAACCTTATAAATAACAATGGAATTGAAGGAATTCGTATTGATACGCAAGTACCGGCCACACCGGGAGCACCTAACTTAAAAACTGAGGATGACTCAGGTTTCGATATTTTTGATAATATAACAAATGTACAGCAACCAACATTTTTTGTTTATGATGGAACTACCGATAGAGATTCTATTCGTATATTTTATAATATTGGTGGTGAAGACGTGCTGGCTGGTGGTTTTAGAAAACCAAATAATGAACTTTTTGGTTGGTATAAGCTTCCAAATGCTTTATCTGGAAATGACTATACTTTTTCAGCCATAGCGGTTGACTCCGCCGGAAATATTTCTGAGCAAGGTCCTGGGCTTGAAGTAACAATTGATATTACAGGATCGGATCAGCCAAATAGACCTGATTTAATAAATAGCTTTGATTCGGGTACCGATTCCACGGATAATATAACCAATTTAAGTACATTTGATTTTAGTGTAACGGGGCTTACTGATGGTGATAGTGTTAAAATTAGAGATAGTAATAGCGAAGTGGTTGCTAAAGATTTAATAGAAGGCACATCTGCAAATTTAACAGTATATGCTGCCGTATCGAGTATTTATACTTCTGAGACAATAGATATCGCTGGTAATTTATCTTTAGTCTCTGATGGTTTAGGTGTTACTGTAGATCAGACTGCCCCTGATGTGTCACTTGTTCGTTCCTATTTATCTACGACTTCTGATTTAGGAGTCCTAAATAATGATAATTTAACAAAAGACTACACTCCTGATATTGAAGTTCAAGACCTAATAGTTAATGACTCAGCATTACTCTATGTTGATGGAGTTTACAGTAAAAGTTTAAAAGCTCTTTTTACAACTATGACTTTTACCGCAGATAGTTTGAGTGATAATACTCATGCTATTTCGATAAAGGTTAAAGATATTGCTGGTAATCTATCAGACTTTGCATCACTTACTAAAAATGCGGATAGTGTAGATGTAATACATGAAATTCGGATAGACACACAAGCTCCAAATATGTCACCCCGGGGGCCAGATTTATTGCTTGAAGATGACGCTGGGTTTTCAGGTACTGACGATACAACAAATATTACGTTACCGAGATTTGAATTACTTGATCTTCCATCAGATTCTGATCTAGTTAGATTGTATTATGATATAGGAACCGGTGATGTTTTAAGCAATGAGACTCGTTTGATTCTAACAGATACAATTCAAGTAGGTTCTGCTCTTGGTGGAGATACTTATTCATTTACCTATACGATTGAGGATTCAGCGGGAAATGTTTCAGATACCAGCCCTGCTTTATCTATAGTTGTTGATGTGTCACGACCATCTGTGCCAAATGCTGCCGATTTAATTGATGCATCGGATGGTGGACAAAGCTCTACAGATAATTTAACAAACCTGGCAACACCGGAATTGA
>CAZCHA010000255.1:0-2028 GCA_964498175.1 uncultured bacterium | reverse complement strand
GGTAGAGAAGATTATTCTCAAATGCTTCGGGATCAAGGTCACACAGTTTTTACCGTTTCAGTAGGTCCTGTTTCATCAAATTGGGAACGTGCCATAGAAGTTTATACCCAGTTGAAAGGCGGACAAGTAGATTATGGTTTAGCACATGCTGAAAAATTTAATATTATTCAAAAACCTGAATTCAAAAGTTTTGAAGCACTTTATCCGGAATGGGATGAGAATCACCCAGTGCATTTGGTGGGACATAGCATGGGCGGTCAAACTGCTCGAATGCTACAGTATCTTTTAACCCAAGAAATTAGTGAAAGCAAAAAAACGGATGATTTAGAAAAATCAGAATTGCTTGGCCAATCTCATTTGAATTGGGTCAGGAGCATAACATCCATTTCAGCACCACACAATGGTACTACATTAGCCAATGTGGTAAGTAAGACAATCCCTTTTGTTCAATATTTCGTTGGTTTAGCCAGCGTTGTTGGGACACGGTTTTATGATTTTGATCTAGAACAATGGAGTTTTTCACGAGGGGAAAAGGAATCTTGGGCAGGGTATGTTCAACGTATGCGAACACATGATGCCTGGGCTACAAAAAATATAAGTTCTTGGGATTTATCTATAGCTGGTGCAAAGGAATTAAATAATTATCTCCTTGCAGATCCAGATGTGTATTATTTCTCTATCAGCACATCAACTACAGAAAAAAATGAAGATTCCCCGAATCATTTTCCTATTGAAGGAACATCTATACTTACTCGTAGTAGATCAAAAATACTAGGTTCACGTGTAGGATATTGGGCTGATGGAGTAGCCACTGATTCCACCTGGTTCGAAAATGATGGTATTGTTAATACTATCTCTATGGCAGGCCCAACAACAGGTACAAATGGTGCCGATCCAATCGTTGAATATGAAGAAGACGATTTATTAATTCCCGGACAATGGTACGCCATTGGGCCATTTCGAATGGATCATTGGAATATAATCGGCCATTTGGGAAACGAAAGAACGGATGAAATTTCTAAACATATTTTTATTTCTCATACCCATCGACTAAAAACATTGCCTTCTTTCTAACCTAAATCTTCATCGCTCCTTTCATTTATAATTTATTAGTTGTAAACTACAAATATGAATTACGGCGAGTTGCTTTCATCCTTTCTAGTTGACCTTCAAAGTGTTTATCGGAGTAATATTAATATTGAAGGCGCATCTTTCCCTCAAGTCTTGGCGATTTCCATCATTCCGGATGATGGCATTGAAATGTCTGCATTATCAAAAAAAATTGGGATAGATAATAGCACTGCCACACGACTTGTTATGGGACTCGAAAAAAAAGGATGGGTCCACCGTCGTTCTTCAAATTATGATAAACGTGTTATCCAAGTTGCCCTCACACAAGAAGGAGATGAGATTCAAACACAGTTAGAACAACAATTTGATTTACTTGGCGCAGCCATAGAAAGAGAAGTAGATCCATTAGATCGGAATGAAATGATAGAATATGTTTCTTCTCTACATTGGATCTTATCAAAGTTGATTTTAAAAAATGATAAAATTGTATAATGCAACAAAATAATTTTACATTATCTATTTTAACCTGGTATAATAAACAAAAAAGAATCCTTCCATTCCGGGATATAGATGATCCTTACAAAATTTGGGTATCGGAAGTAATGCTCCAACAAACTCAGATAGAAACAGTAATTCCTTATTATCAACAATGGATCAGTAAATATCCAACTATTAAATCAGTTGCAAATGCTAATCAGGAATTATTATTAAAACTTTGGGAGGGACTTGGCTATTACTCCCGTTGCAGAAATTTTCACAATGCTACAAAGATAGTTGTTGGAAAACATGACGGTGTTATTCCTGATAATTGGTCAGAATTTCGAGCATTGCCTGGTGTAGGAGATTATACAGCAGCAGCTGTTTTGTCTATTGCCTATAATAAACCTTATATTGCGATTGATGGAAATGTAAAGCGTGTTATTGCACGTTTCCTTGGATTAAAAAAATTATCAAATA
>CAZCHA010000254.1:0-2048 GCA_964498175.1 uncultured bacterium | reverse complement strand
GTCCAATCAGGATGCCCACCAGACTTTTTTATAGAATCAGGTCAAAATTGGGGTCATCCAATTTATGATTGGGTGGAACATCGAAAAAATAATTTTGAATGGTGGACCTCCAGAATTACACATTTATTCCAAAGAGTTGATATTGTTCGAATTGACCATTTTAATGGATTTGTAAAATTTTGGGAAGTACCTGCAGAAGATGATAATGGTAATCGGGGTTATTGGGTGGAGGGACCGGGAAGAACTCTATTTAATGCTATTACGAACCAAATTGGGAGAAAACCAATCTTAGCAGAAGATTTAGGTGAAGCGTCCAAAGATGCTGCTGTATTAATGGAAAAATTCGGAATACCTGGGATGAAGATTCTTCAAATGTCATTTGGGAATGGGCATCCGTTTGATTCAATGAGTGAAGATACAGTTGTTTATACAGGCACACACGATAATGATACATCCATTGGTTGGTACAATGCTGAATTTGAAAATGGATCAACCCAATCTGAACAGGATTTTTTAAACGAACGACAGCATGCAAAAAAGATTTTAAACTTAGATGGACATGATGTGAATTGGAAAATGGTAGAATTCACACTTAATGCAAATGCAAATACATCCATAATTCCTATGCAAGATGTGTTGGGATTAGATTCATCAGCACGAATGAATACACCTGGAACAGTTGGTGGAAATTGGGAATGGCGTATGTCTCCTGGCACGCTAACTCAAGAAATAAAGCAACATTTACGACAATTAACGGAGAAATCTAATAGAACATGAATAAGAAATATGACATAGCTTATTTTTCAGCTGAAATTGGGATATCATCTAGTTTGCCAACTTATAGTGGCGGATTAGGTGTTTTAGCAGGAGATCATATTAAAGCATCCGGTGATATTGGGTTAAATATGTGTGCAATTACCCTTCTCTACAGAGAAGGATATTTTAAACAACGCATAGATGAAGACGGTATTCAGACTGAAACCTACCCTCGGTTTGATCCGCACCCATTGTTAAAAAAATTGGATGTAAAATTCACACTCCGCCTTCGGGAAAGGAATGTATGGGTTCAAGCTTATCAATTTGATTATGTGGGGCATGGCGGTCACACAATTCCACTTTATTTTTTGGACACAGATGTAGAAGAAAATTTTGATGATGATAGAAATATCACTTTACGTTTGTATTCTGGAGATAAAGATCACAGAATTCTTCAGGAAGCAATTCTTGGCTTTGGTGGAACTAAACTTCTGGAAGAATTAGGACAAAATGAGATTAAAACGTACCATATGAATGAAGGGCATTGTTCATTTTTAGCCTTGAATCTTATGGAAAAATTTGATGGAAATGTTGAAAAAGTAAAATCTCTATGTCATTTTACAACACACACACCAGTTCCTGCTGGGCATGATCACTTTGCGGAATCACGGGCTAAAAAATTATTACGTGGATTGTTGCCTGAAAATTTGGAATTGCCATCACTTGTTCAAAATGGCCGTCTTCATATGACTGAACTTGGATTATACTTTAGTCGATCGGCGAATGGAGTCTCGCAGTTACATGGTCAAGTAGCTCAGGATCAATTTCCTTGGACGAATATTGGATACATTACAAATGGTGTTCATCATTCGTATTGGATGGGGAGCCCATTCAAAAGATTGTATGATCAATATTTACCAAATTGGAGAACAAACCCTGAAGCTTTATTGGAGATAGATAAAATTCCCGATGATATTTTATTAGAAGCACACCAAATTAGAAAAAATTATTTATTGGGATATGCGAATTCACAAGTTTCAAAAGCATTGGATGGAAATACATTAACCATAGGATTTGCTCGTAGATCCGCCACATATAAACGTGCCCAATTAATATTCCATGACCTGGAACGGTTACAATCTCTCGGAGAAGGGAAATTACAAATCATTTTTTCTGGAAAAGCCCATCCCAATGATGCTGCAGGGAAAGAATTGATTCGACAAATTGTGGAGAATTCAAAATCCATGATCGGAAAAGTAAAAATCATTTTTCTTGAAAATTATAATATGTGG
>CAZCHA010000253.1:0-2054 GCA_964498175.1 uncultured bacterium | reverse complement strand
AATGGGTTAAGGATTGAATATTTGAGTGGCGGTGATTGGGTTACAGTATTGAGTTATGAAATTAGTCCATCGGCTGGCGACGTGGATCTTTCCGGAAGGTATGAGTCATTTACAGCGGATGTGAATGGTGAATTCCGAATCAGGTGGGTCGCCTATGGTACAGATTCTAATTACATTAACTCGTGGGATGTGGACAATATTAGAGTATCAACACTCCCTAATCTTACTTATGTAAATATTGAATCTTCCAATGAAGATCCTTCCACTGCATATGAGGGTACAAATATTTGGCTGAATTTCACGGCTGATACGGAAATTATTCCAGATCCTTATGTTCAAATAAATGGAACACCATGTACGGTAGATAACTTGGGTGGAACAGATTGGGTTGCCACTTATACTGTACAGCCGTCCGATCCAGATGGTCCGCTTCAGTTTACAATTGATTTTACAGACATCAATGGAATCGAAGGAAAAACAGTAAAAGAGACCACGGATGGATCAACAGTCATTGTTGATAATTCGGATCCACCGTCTTTTACGGTTGGTGCAGTTACAACGGCAGGCGGAACAGTTGCATCAGAGATTTGGAATTCAACGAATACTGAAATACAACTGGAGGTGAATATTCCTGAAGATTCAGCTGTAACGAGCTTTAACTATACCATCGGGAATTCTCTTTTATTCAATGGAACAAATGATGAAGTGATAATTTCTGGGATCACTGATTATAATGTAACAGATGCCTTAACCATTGAAGCCTGGATCAAGCCCAATTCTTGGACTGACTATGATGGCATTCTAAACTATGCTAGAGATCAGGGGACTTTGGAAGCAGGATTTGGTTTTGTCTATTTTGCTACAGGTTGGAGATTTTTTTTAAAAACGACAACGAATTCAATTGATTATATAAATATGGCAGAAGTATCTACGCCTTCCGGGCAGTGGACCCACCTTGCTGCAACTTATGATGGCCAAAAAGTAAAAATTTATAGAAATGGGTCAGCAATTGATTCCACAGATGCAATGGGGGATATTGAATGGTCGGCAGCACCATCAGATTTTAAATTTGGGAGTTTTACGAAGGATGGTTCTACAGGTTATTTTGATGGCCAAATTGATGATGTGAGAATCTGGAATATTGTTCGCACCGGTGTACAGATCAAAGCATCGAGAGAGATTACAATTGATAAGAATGAG
Source organism: uncultured bacterium (assembly GCA_964498175.1). Lineage (GTDB taxonomy): Bacteria > Fidelibacterota > Marinisomatia > Marinisomatales > UBA1611. The sequence goes on along the minus strand of CAZCHA010000253.1, from coordinate 854 downwards.
TCGGGATTGGTAGGCTATTGGCAAATGGATGCGGGATCAGGTGGGATAGCCACCGATTCTACCAGTATAGCAAATCATGGAATAATTAATGGTGCAACATGGGTGGTTGAAGATTCACCATTGAACTTTCAGGAACCCGTTTATGATACAGGTGTGATTGTAGGGTCTGCTTTTCAATTAAGAGGAAGGATCAATACGAACGATTTTGAGGTGTTTGGAGAAAAGGATACAATAACGGTTAATGATTTAAATGCAGGTATAAAAACAGTCTCAGCGAGCAGTGATGCCTTTGAAGCCATAACAGATTTTGCCCATGAAGAAACAGCACAATTGTCCGCTTTTCTTTTTGATGTAACAGGAAACTATTCCTCTGGAGATACAAGCACAACTAATACAGTTATAGATATTATCACCAATTCTCCAACGCCGGTTTCCATTTATTCAGATAATACATTTTCACATGTAGCAAAAACCGGCGATGTAGTCACCATAACCATGGCCTATGATGAGGATGTTAACACCCCGGCAGTTACGGTAGATGGCAATGAGGCGGATGATGTTTCTGATCTGGGCGGTGAACAATTTTCATCAAGCTATACTTTGACCGGATCAGAATCAGAAGGTAGTTTATCATTTACCATCAATACCACAGATTATGTGGGAAATTCAGGAACTCATTTGGAATCAACAGATGGATCAACTGTAGTGTATGATAAAACACTTCCAACCCTAAGTCCAGTAAGTATTGCATCCAATAATGCTGACACTACATGGGCAAAAGCAAATGATTCCATTAGCGTAACCTTTACTTCTAGTGAGAGAATATCTGCTGATTTTGCACTCAGTTTTGATGG
>CAZCHA010000252.1:0-2073 GCA_964498175.1 uncultured bacterium | reverse complement strand
GTAATTTAGTAACTCTATTTAGAGTTGATAAATAATAATCATCCCGACAATATGAATAATTTCATAAAAATCTTTTACACCATTTCGTTAATCATTATGATAAGTTCCTGTATGCAACCTATAACAAAACTTGGCCTGAGCTATGGCGCATTCCTGAGACCAGGAGGCATTGAATTCAAGATCTATGCACCAAATTCTGATAAAGTAAAACTTGTAATCTTTGAAAAGGTAGATGACGAATCTGGCGATGAATATCCAATGGAAAAATTAGAAAATGGTGATTGGACATACTTTTTAAAGAATGCACCATTGGGTACTATGTATGGTTACCGGCTCACAGGACCATGGAATGATGAAAATGTAATTGTGGCAGATCCATATTCTAAAGCAACTGTCACACAAAATAATTGGCGACATGTAGCAAAATCATTGGTCATTGACGCCTCGTTTGATTGGGAAGGTGATACATGGACAAATATCCATCCTCGAGATCTCATAATATATGAAACTCATGTTCGAGACATGACTGTTCACAAGTCATCCAATGCTACCGCAAAAGGTTCCTATCTCGGATTTATTGAAAAAGATCAAAATGGTGGCATCGAACATTTAAAATCTTTGGGTGTAAATGCAGTTCAATTCCTGCCTCTTTGGGATTTTGCTAATTTTGAAATTCCATATAAACAGGACGCTGATGGCATGTATAATGATTGGAATCCATACGAGAGAAATCACTGGGGTTATATGCCGACATTTTTCATGGCGCCGGAAAGTTATTATGCAACTGATGGTACTAATGAACCATTAGCTTGGAATGGGACTGATGGCCGTGCTATTTCGGAGATGAAAAGTATGGTAAAATCCCTACATAAAGAAGGAATGGCAGTTATTTTGGATGTAGTGGTGAACCATATTTCCAATTATGATTGGCACCCGTTGAAATACATCGATAAAACCGTCTATTTCAAATTGGATGAACAAGGTAATTTTCTCAGCCAATGTTGCGGGAATTTATTGGCATCCGATCATCAACCTGTCCGCGACTATATCATTGAAAGCCTGAAATACTGGATGACGGACTACCATATTGATGGTTTCCGATTTGATCAGGCTCACCTCCTTTCAGCTGAAACGGCAACATTTATTATAGATGAATTAAAAAAGATCAATCCAAATGTGATCATTTATGGCGAGGCCTGGAACGACAGAGAAGCCGAATTTTCAAAAATGGGCTGGGGATCCTTTAACGCCAAGTTCAGGGACGTACTTCGTGGTGATCTTCATAAATACAGTGATAAGGGATTTTTATTTGGAAATTTCAGGGATAGTGAATCGTTGAAAAATCTTCAATCCTTAATTCTGGGCACACCAAATATTTATCAATCATCTGCTCATGCGGTCAATTTTCTGGAAGTCCATGATGATTATTGTTTCAACGACTATCTGCGCCTGTCCAGCAGCAGGAATTCAAAAGATGATATTATTGATGATCCCATGAGACATATTGAACTGGATGACGACTTTTTAAGAAAAAATAAACTGGGCGCCTTGATTCTCCTTACCAGCCAGGGAATCCCTATTATTCATCAAGGTCAGGACTGGGCTCACAGTCAAATCATCGCAGAAACAGATGCACATGATCCAAATGTAGGAAAAATGGATCGCAACCCATACAATAAGGATAATGAGACGAATTGGGTCAACTGGCTGGAAAAAGAGCAAAATAAGGAATTGGCTGACTATTATAGCGGATTAATTGATCTTCGGAGAACACACACTGAATTCCGCCACGCTACTAAAAAAGATTTCAAATTCCAGGGACTAGCAGACCACGCCTTGGGATATGTGATCCGCGACCGCATTGCGGTTTATATAAATGGTGAAAATTCTACTGCTGTTGAAACAGACTTGCCTGAAGGAAAATGGCAATTAATCGTTAACAATGAAGAAGTGAATTTGAATGGGATGCTGACCATTTCAGGAGAGATTACAATCCCACCCACTTCGGGACTGATTTTAAAAAGGGTGAATTAAGATTTACTGTAACCGTAAATCTGTTCTCCTCTCTCGCGC
>CAZCHA010000251.1:0-2075 GCA_964498175.1 uncultured bacterium | reverse complement strand
TTTCTTTAAAAATACCTTTAGAATATTCTCTTTTTTCAAATTACCCCAACCCATTCAATCCTGTTACTACGCTTAACTATGATCTTTCAGAAGATGGCGTGGTGAATATCACAATCTATGATTTATTAGGTAGGCATGTCAGGATGCTTTTAAATAGCCCACAAACAGCAGGACATAGGACCATTCAGTGGAATGCCACTAATAATGCAGGTCAGCAAGTACCAGGAGGAGTTTATCTTTATAGTATTGAAGCAGGAGATTTTAGACAGACCAAGAAAATGATATTGCTTAAATAGAATAACCCTTTCTACACCATCAAGCCCCACATTCGTGGGGTTTTTTGCTTATAGGCATCGGTCTATTTAGTGGTAAAAAGGGTTGAATTGGACTGAATTCACTGGTAATACACTGGTCTGTTGGCTTGGTTAATTTATTATTAAATTTAAAAATGAGATGGTTAGAAAAATTAAAAACATTAAACCCTTGGAGTTTAATAGGTGTATTATCTGTTGGAATCGCAATCGCTTTATCAATCACAAAAGGGTTAAATAGTGAAAGGGTATTCATAGGGATTTTAGGTCTTGCGCTTTTATTCAATCTATTTGATTGATAATGAGTTCTAAAGCCCCACATTAGTGGGGTTTTTTGTTTGTGGGATGATGGGTAGATTTGGGCAGTTAAAGGAATCTTTTTTGAAAAAATTAATATATATATTATATCTATCTTTTGGTTTTACAATATTAATGGGTCAGAATTTACCAGATGACATAGATATTTCGGGTTCAGAAACTGGCGTGATTGCAGTACCCGATTATTTGCCTTCAATTTGGACGAACAACTTTTCCTTATACACAAAATATATAACGCCTAATGGAGGTTCCATTCATTTTATTGGTCAATCAAATATCTCTGAAGAACAAATGATTTATTCTAGAGAAGTATTGGCACATTATTTAACTGATTTCCCTGGATCCCAATATGGTAGTGATAAATCTGAAGTTGCAAATACTATGGCAGAAAATAATGCTCAGATGATAATTTACAATGGTCATGACGGTGAATTTGATGTACCAGAAATTGATGGACAATGGTTGTTTGAAGATGAGATAACTGTGCCTGGTACAGTTGCTTATATTACAAATGATTATGATGAACATAGAGATGCAACTTTTGAAGAAGTATTACACTTGGTACATGATTTTGGAATTGGAGTTTCAGGGTCTTGGCCATTTGTTCAGGGAGCATTGCCTGAATATCAAGAAGAAATTTATTCAGCTATGGAAAATGCACTTCCCTCTAGTATGGGTGGGAATAATTTGTGGGGAATCGAAATCGAACCTGGAATAATGGATTGGCTTGAAGAACTTGAAAACGAGGGGAGCTTATCTCAGGAGTATTTAGCGTCAGTAATTGATTCTTATTATGGTCTTTGGGGAGCTTTTGGTCAAGGTATGTGGGGTATATATATTGCAAGTACCCGTGAAGAAATTCAGGAATTGGATCCCATGGGTTGGGCTTTATTAGATAAATTTTTTAGTCCTATGCTTATGTTTGAAGCCAGAATTGACCAGAGTTTTATGGGTACATTTAAAATTCATTTTGATGAAAACACAGACTATACTCATAAGTCTCAATATATTCAATTCGTACGATTAACAGGTAGTAATCATTCTAATCTAATGGGTAATGATTATAATAATCGTTTACGGGGTAATAATGGAAATAATACTCTATCTGGTGGATTAGGAGATGATACCGCAATATTTCAAGGTAATTATTCAGAATACTTAATTACTAATTTATCTGATAATGAATATCTTATCAGTGATTTAATTTCAGGACGTGATGGTGAAGATACAGTAATTGATATTGAATACTTAGAATTTTCTGATTTGCTTTTTGAATTAGCTTCACTTACAGTAAGTACTATTGAAATACCTACAGAATATGTCTTACATCCAGCATACCCCAACCCCTTTAATCCTGTTACTACGCTTAGCTATGATCTTTCAGAAGATGGCGTGGTGAATATCACAATCTATGATTTAGTGGGTAGGCATGTCAGGATGCTTTTA
>CAZCHA010000250.1:0-2090 GCA_964498175.1 uncultured bacterium | reverse complement strand
CAAATCTCAATTGGCCTCGTTGTGGCGAACTCGATATGATGGAAATGGGATCTAGCCAAGCTTTCAGAGATTTACACGATGAGCACAACGGCGGTAATGGTTCAAACAATTCAACCGTTAATCAAGTAGTTGGGGCAAACGCTATTTTTTATGCAGATGAAGCTGTGGTCCCAGAAAATCCATCTGGTGCCGCCAGTATCTCATGGGATCCGGATGATGATTATTGCAGACCCTACTACAATTATGATAATCTAAATGACAGGTTTCTCACCTATCGCATCTATTGGGATGCGGATAGCATCCGGTTTACAGTAATCGATAATGAAGTAGAATATGATTTTTACACTGACCCATTACCCATAGATAGTGTATCTGCTGAATTTCAAGAACCATTTTATTTAATAGCAAACCTGGCTATAGGCGGAGCATTTACAGATGCAGAGTATATTGGTGGAAGCGGGTTACCGATTTCTATGCCTTTCCCTGCTCATATGTATGTTGATTATATTAAAGTAATGGAATGGAACGGACAAGGCGAAGTTCATATCGGACCTCCCACTTTCCAGGGAGGTACCTTTGGCCTCTTTACAGACACAACTCCCATTGATAACGGTTTGGTAGCCGGTGACGATGCGGAAATCTATGTCTGGGAAGGGACCTTAAGCGAAGGCAGTATTCCACCCTATGAAGGTGAAAATGGCATATCATGGCAAACTACCGGATTAGGCTGGTTCGGCGCAGGAATCATGTCCATGCAGCCAGTTAACCTATTCAATTTTGAAGAAGGACATTTAAAATTCATGATCAAAATTCCGGCAAATATTTCTTTCCAAATTGGTATTATAGATGCCTGGGGCAATCAATCCTATGTTGACTTTCCAGCCAGCCAGACTACATACGGACTCGTCAGGGATGGCAATTGGGGACAGGCATCTATCCCCGTGAGTGATATCCGAGGAGAATTTATTGATCTGAGAATGCTGAGCTATGAGTTTGTAATACTGGAAGTAAATGGTGCGTCGTGTGAATTTGGGCTGGATGATATTTACTGGGAAGGCGGTGGAACCGTAAGCATTATTGAAGGTGAATTAGGTAAGACCCCAGTTAAATATAGTTTGAATAACAACTATCCCAACCCTTTCAATCCATTAACAACCATCCGCTATGATTTGCCGGAGGATAGATTCGTAAATGTCACCATTTACGACATGATGGGTAGAACAGTGAAAATTATGGTAAACAAAGAGCAAAGCGCTGGCATCAAATCACTGCAATGGGATGCTACTGATAGTTTTGGTAAACCAGTGAGTGCTGGGGTCTACCTTTACCAAATACAGGCTGGTGAATATATGCAGACAAAGAAAATGGTATTGTTGAAGTAAATTAATCTTTTGGGAAAATCTTTTCGTCATAAGATATGATTAGCCAAACTTAGATGTAAATGAAATGGAGTTTAAGTTGAATACAGTTTTAAAAATATACATGGTGCTATTTTGTTTTTCAAATGCTACTGATGTTACTTTTATTGTAAATATGTCAGAAGAAACTGTTGTCGCTGGAGATGGTAATTATCCAGCTGTTTATGTTTCAGGAGCAAATATAAATGGCCCTGGAGGATTGGAAATGACAGATAATGGGGATGGTACATGGGAACTAACAACTCAACTTAATCCAGGAGATTATACTTACAAATTCAGGAATGGTTATTATGATTATTGGGACAGTCCTGGTTGGGAAAGTGATAACGGACTTATTGAAGGCGGTTGTGCAGTAGGTGATTATTTTGACAGGCAAGTAAGTGTTGGAAATAGTGACCTTGTTGAAGGGATTTTTTGTTTTGGAAGTTGTGATGAATTATGTAATAGTGATTCCATTGAATATATCCTGGTTTGGAATGATGAGTTTGATGGTAGTGGGGCGATTGATTCTGCAAAATGGTTTCATCAAACACAGTTACCAAATGGTAATAGTTGGTATAATAATGAAATTCAACATTACACCGATCGATTAGATAATTCCTATGTCAGTGATGGTACATTAAAAATAGTTGCAAAAAAAGAGACATATACTGACCAAGGTCAAACAAAAGA
>CAZCHA010000249.1:0-2098 GCA_964498175.1 uncultured bacterium | reverse complement strand
CCATGGGAAGTTCTTTAAAGACATCCTTACAAAATCCATTTACAATCATGGATACTGCATCTTCGGAAGAAATTCCTCGTTGGTTACAGTAAAATAATTGGTCTTCACCGATGTTAGATGTTGTGGCTTCGTGCTCCATTTGTGAAGTCGGATTCCGTACATCGATATAAGGGAATGTGTGAGCCCCACATTTTTCGCCGATGAGAATTGAATCGCATTGAGAAAAATTGCGGGCATTTTCTGCACCTTTCATTATTTTTACTTCGCCCCGATAAGTTTGTTGCCCTTGCCCAGCAGAGATACCTTTGGAAATGATTGTGCTTTTTGTGTTTTTCCCCAAATGAATCATTTTGGTGCCCGTATCCGCCTGTTGGTGATTGTTGGTCACTGCCACTGAATAAAATTCACCTACCGAATTGTCACCTTTCAATATACATGATGGATATTTCCATGTGACGGCTGATCCGGTTTCAACTTGCGTCCAGGAAATATGGGAATTCTCTTCCAGGCAGATTCCACGTTTTGTGACGAAATTATAAATACCGCCAGCACCTGTTTCCGGGTGGCCGGGATACCAATTTTGAACTGTTGAATATTTAATGGTTGCATCTTTATGAGCTACCAATTCTACAACTGCCGCATGAAGTTGATTCTCATCTCGTTGTGGAGCAGTACAGCCTTCCAGATAACTGACATAACTTCCTTCATCAGCAATAATCAAGGTACGCTCGAATTGCCCCGTATTGGCTTCGTTGATCCGGAAATACGTTGAAAGCTCCATAGGACATTTAACTCCTTTGGGGATGTAAACAAATGATCCATCTGTAAAAACCGCTGAATTCAGCGCAGCATAATAATTATCTGTGTAGGGCACAACAGAGCCGAGATATTTTTTAATCAATTCAGGGTAATTTTTTACTGCTTCTGAAAAGCTACCGAATATGACACCAGCCTTTTTTAATTCTTCCTTAAAGGTTGTAGCAACGGATACGCTATCAAAAACAGCATCCACAGCAACACCGGACAGCATTTTTTGCTCTTCTAAAGGAATCCCGAGTTTATTATAAGTCTTCAGCAATTCAGGATCCACTTCATCCAAACTGGCCAGTTCTTTTTTCTTTGGTGCGGAAAAATAACTAATGGCTTGGTAATCAATTTCCGGATAAACCACTTTCGCCCATTTTGGTTCTTCCATTTTGAGCCAATGGTGATACGCCTTGAGTCGCCATTCCAACAGCCATGCCGGTTCATCTTTTTTAGCAGAAATGGTGCGGATCACATTATCGTCAAGACCTGGCGGGAGTGTCTCGGATTCAATATCGGTGACGAAACCGTATGCATAATCCTTTTTCAGGCTTTCGTCAATTATTTGTTGCTCGTTGCTCATAGTTTGTAAATATTTATAATGTAATTATAGAATTACATTATTTTGATTTACGCGGAAAAGCTCGTCCCGCAGCCGCAGGTTCGTTCTGCATTAGGATTCTTAATCTTGAACCCGCCATTCAATAAATCATCGGAATAATCCACTTCAATATCTTTCAAGTAAAGCCAACTTTTCAGGTCACAAATAATAGTGAGTCCGTTGGATTCAAATTCTTTATCAAATTCTCCTTTCTCATTTTCAAAATCCATTTTGTAAGTCATTCCTGAACAACCGCCACCTTCCACAGACATTCGTAAAAAATGATTTTCTTTCCCATCTGCTGCCATGACACCCTTAAGCCGTTTTACTGCGCTTTTTGTTGCTGTTATGGTCGCATTTTGAAAAACTTGCTGTTTTTCTTCAATCGATTTTTCATTTTGTGTAGTTTCGCTCATTACTCCCACTCCGTTTCAATTTTTGGTTTATTTTTTGGGACTGGTATCGGGTCAAACCCTAGTTTGCTCCGGGCTTCATCACTCATCATTTCTGGCTTCCAGGGCGGATCAAACGTAACCGTCACATCCACATCATTGACCTCATCCATGGCCGATACCTTTTCTTTAATATCATTTGCCATATAGTTACCCATCCCGCATCCCGGCGTTGTAAGTGACATAGTGATTTTTACATCCGTTTTATCATTTTCAGATGGTTCAATATCAATTGAATAAA
>CAZCHA010000248.1:0-2100 GCA_964498175.1 uncultured bacterium | reverse complement strand
CTGATTCCATATCCATTCAGTAAATTTAGAAATTATTAATCATTTCATAGGATGCCTTATGCCAAATAAACATCATTTAAATACAAAACTTATTCATACTGGAGAACCACAAAAAAGATATGGCGGTGCTGTGAGTATGCCCATTTTCCAATCAGCCACCTTTGAATTTGGCGGACAGACCGATTACCATGAATTGCAATATATTCGTCTAAATAATACGCCAAACCACAGAGCTCTTCACGAAAAACTTGCAGTATTAGAAGGGGCTGAGGATGCTTTGGTCACATCTAGCGGGATGGCAGCAATTTCTGCTTCACTTTTGGCATTCTTGAAATCTGGTGATCATTTTTTAGCGCATGAATCTCTGTATGGTGGAACTCATAGTCTCATAAATAAAGATTTTCCCGATCTGGGTATTGAGTGTGATTTTATTGATGGCTGTGATCCAAGTGGCTGGATAGAAAAACTGAGACCCGAAACAAAACTCATCTATGTGGAAACTATTACCAATCCCCTATTGGATGTATTGGATTTAGATGCTGTAGTTGAATTCGCTAAAAACAATAACTTGATCTCCATGATTGATAATACATTCGCATCACCTGTTAATTACAGACCCATAGAAAATGGGTTTGATCTTTCTCTTCATAGTGCCACAAAATACTTGAATGGTCACACAGACATTGTAGCGGGTGCTGTTATTGGAGCAAAGGAATTGGTAACACAAGTGCGTCATAAATTGAATCACTTGGGTGGATCGTTAGATCCCAACGCCTGCTTTTTAATGCACCGGGGGATGAAGACACTGGGCTTACGCATGGAACGACAAAATTATAATTCTTTGGCAGTCGCAATATTTCTTGAGCAGCATTCGAAGGTTTCAAAAGTGAATCATCCGGGACTGGAAAGCAGTAGCAGTCATAAACGGGCAAGTGAACTGCTGGATGGTTTTAGCGGCATGGTCAGTTTTGAGATTGATGGCGGGGTAAAGGATGCAGATAACTTTATATCACATTTGACGCTATTTATTAATACAGCAAGCCTGGGCGGTGTGGAATCCTTGGTAACACGCCCAGTACAAACATCTCATTCAGGTATGAAACCAGAAGAGCGAATGGCGGCTGGAATCAAAGATGAATTAATCCGCCTATCTGTTGGGATTGAAGATGCAGAAGATTTAATTTTTGATTTAGGGCAAGCTCTAGAAAAAATCTAAACATTACTGTTCAGGACAAAGGTAACTGGCCCATTATTTACCAATTCTACTTCCATCATGGCACCGAATTCTCCAGATTCAATGGGAACACCATGCTTTTTCATTTCTGATATAAAATATTCGTAAAGTCGATTTCCATCATTTGGTTTTGCTGCTTTTTTGAAACTGGGTCGGCGTCCTTTTGTTATATCACCACATAAAGTAAACTGGCTAATGATCAATGCGGAGCCTTTTACATCTTTAATAGAAAAATTCATTTTATTAATTTCATCATTGAAAATGCGAAGTCCACAAATTTTATTCACAAGAAATGTTGCATCATTTTCAGTGTCATGTTTCTGTACACCGAGAAAAATTACAAGCCCGTGTGAAATTTCGCCTATTACCTTTCCAGAAACAGTGACCTTTCCTTGGGAGCATCTTTGAATAACGGCAATCATTTGTTTTTAATACCCTGAGCTCATCATAGATCCAGTAAAAAATGCTGTGTCTTTTTCTTGTTCAATAAATTCAGATTTAAGTGCCTTATTCCACCCAAACATTATCCTTCCCATACTTTGTCCTAAGTAACCGGACAAATTCTTTATCGGTGGATATCTTAATATTATGCGCCATAACTTTCATGAGACGAGGTGACCCATTATTGGGTAAATGGAAAACTAATCGGCACTCACCAGGGTACCGCTTGGCAATAGTCATAAGTTCATCAACGTCTTCTGGCGTAGTGTCACCTTGTGGAAACTTTATGTTGAGCCGTTGTGATAGCCTATCCCGAATCCTGTCCACTGTAATGATCTCGTCCCCTATAATCTTTAGATCAGAGAAATCGGTATTTTCTGATGGCTTGCCTTTCACAAACACCACATTTCCTTCTTCAATCAAAT
>CAZCHA010000247.1:0-2128 GCA_964498175.1 uncultured bacterium | reverse complement strand
CCTCGCAGTTCAGGGAAATATGAGATTAGACATTTCCCAGATGGTGGTGTTCAGGGCAGCATTGACCTCATTAATTCGATAATTCGTGAGCGGCTTATTGGCATGCAAGCTGATTCTCAAGAAGAAATAGACAATATTTTTCTTGAAATCGATGGTACGGAAATGTTTGAAAATATTGGTGGTAATACTGCAGAAGTAACTTCAATGGCTGTAGCGAAAGCTGCTGCTGCTAGTTTGGATTTACCGCTTTATAAATATGTTAGTCTAAACAAAGAGATAGGTGTACCTCACCAAATGCCGAATATTATTGGAGGTGGTGCGACAATGGGCGACAAAGGTTGGAAAGGACGCACACCTGATATTCAGGATCACATTATTTTACCTGTTGGTTGTAAAACGACTTATGAGGAAATGTTATGTGTTAGTGCTGTATTTCACAGAACAGGAATTTTACTACAGAATGAAGACCCAAATTTTACGGGTGGACGTGACGAGGAATACTGCTGGTTGCCAGGGCTCGATGATATCGCCTGCCTAGATGTGCTAAAGCAAGCGTGCAATGATGTGGGGGAAGAAAGAGGTATTGTTTTCAGGATTGGTCTGGATGTAGGTGCTGCTGACCTTTGGGATGAAGAAAGAGGTGCTTATGTATATTCAAAAGAAGGTATTGTGCGAACGCCGAATGAACATGCCACATATCTCGCGGGCCTCATAGATCGTTATAATCTTTTTTACATAGAAGATTCATTTTTCGAAGATCATGTAGAACTCTATGTAGAGCAAATGCAACAGTATGGCAATCAGGTGATGGTTGCCGGTGATGATTTACTCGCTGGAAATATACGGCGCCTTGAAAAAATGGCGGAGCAATACGCGGTAAATACGGCTGTAATCAAACTGAATATGACAGGTACGATAACGCGAACTCGTAAATTTGTAGAAATGTGTAATAAGAATGATTTCTCTATAATTGGATCTTGTCGAACCTATGATAGTCCTGATGACACTATGGCTGACCTAGTAGTTGGTTGGGGTTGCAACGCATATAAATGCGGTTCACCTGCCGGTGGAGAGCATGCTGCAAAATATAATCGATTCATTCGAATTGATGAGAACCTTGGTACAAACTCTACCTTTTCAACATTTACTGGAATAAAACTATAAGCAAAACAACACAATCTTTACGAAATATTACCTATTTGAACAAATCTGACTTGGATTCTCTAGGTATCCGTATGTCAAGTATCGTAGATATACTCGAAGAACTATTCCTGCTTAAAGCTGAAGGAAAAACGATAATGCCTCCTAAAATTTTCTTTCATTTGCCAGGAGACCGTTTTTATAGTGCAATGGCGAGTTGTTGTCCTCCCCTTGGTTATGCAGCTAGTAAATGGCAAAGTGGTGATCCATCAAATCCATCGCGAGGATTGCCTTATATACAAGGCTTACTTGTTGTAAGTGAGAATGACACGGGTCAAATAGTGGCTATTATGGATGCAAAGTGGGTCACAGGGAAACGAACGGCAGCAGCTTCTGCATTGGTTGCTCGTTATCAAGCATGTCGAAATTCAGAAGTTCTAGCACTTTTAGGTTGTGGTGTCCAGGGTCGAGCGCATTTGGAAGCTATGTGTGAAGAGGTCACAACTCTCAAATTTTGCCATGTCTATGATATAGTTCAAAAACGTCAGGAAGCGTTTGTAGACGAATTAAATGGTCGGTTCAACAATATTCAGGTTATTGGAACTGACAACGCAAAAAATGCAGTCCAAGATGCAGACATTGTAATTACAGGAGGGCCTATCCAAATCGATCGCAAACCTACAATTGTTTCCGATTGGATTAAGCCCGGAGCTCTAGTAATTACAATTGACTATGACTCGTATGTAACTGATGAGTGTATTGACGCTATGGATATTGTACTAACTGATGATTATGATCAATTGGATGATGCTCGTGTTAATGAGGGCAAATTTTTAGGTGTAAACAAGATAGATGCTGATAATGCACAGATGATTGCAAATGGTGTAGCTATAAGACAAAACGAAAAACAAAGAATTTTAGCATTCAACTTGGGGATTGCCTTAGAGGATTTGGCAACCGCATCAGAAGTTTTACGAGTAGCAAATGA
>CAZCHA010000246.1:0-2133 GCA_964498175.1 uncultured bacterium | reverse complement strand
AACCCGGAAGCATATGAATATTATCTCAGAGCAAAACATAAGTATGATAAAATAAAAACAAAGGATGATACGGAAATTGCAAAGGGACTAATTAGAAAAGCCATCAATCTGGATGAAAATCTACTTGATGCTAAGCTATTACTTGGGGATATCTTGGAAGATTATGGTGAAATGGATGGGGCACTAGAGCTTTATACGGAAGTATTAGAGCAGGCGGAAGAAATTGGTGATAAGTTAAGTGTGGGAAATAGTCTTGGTAATATCGGAGTTATATATAGGAAAAAAGGCGATTATAAACAAGCATTGGATAAATATCTCAAGGCAAAGGATATTTTTGAAAAAATTGATTCGAAGGCAAACATAGCAAACAGCCTGCACAGTATTGGCGTTCTTCATGAATATCAAGGAGGTATTGATACAGCAATAGCACACTATCAGAAAGCATATGATATGTATGAGGAAATTGACCATAGAGGTGGCATGGCCAGCGGTTTAAATGCCCTTGGGATTGGCTCATCTATTAAAGGTGATTATGATAAAGCAATTGAATATTACAAAATGGCCATCCCTATTGCAGAAGAATTGGAATCAAAATCAGGTATAGGAAGCCTTTATGGCAATATGGGATATGAATACAATGCAAAAGGTGAATATGAACTGGCTTTAGAGCATTATAATAAATCACTGCAAATTTCGAAAGAATTGGGGAATAAAGTTGGGATTGCTTGGATGACAGGAAATATTGGTGCTGTGTATAGAAACATGGGAGATTATGAACAAACACTGAAACAATACCAAAATGCGCTTTTAATTAGGGAAGAATTAAAAGATACAACTAATATCGCATCACAAATTAATCGAATCGGTGATGTGCATTTTTGGACCGGAGAGTATGACAAAGCACTGGAATATTATGAAAAATCATTTTCAATTCGAAACGAGATTGGGAATAATTATTTCATCACAAATAGTTTAAATGGTTTTGGCATTTATTATTGTTTGCTGGGCGAATATAAAAAATCTATTAGTTATTTAGAAAAAGCCATTAAACTTATGCAGGAAGAAAAGAAGGGTGAGTATGAAAAAGATTGGGAGATTTTAACTTATCTCTATCTTTCATACAAAGGGCTTGGTGACGAATACGATGAAGAAGAGATTCCATTACTTCTGGAAGATATCAATATTGAAGATTTTGATTATAATCATTGGCTTATTTTTGCTTTATATCAATTATTAGAAGATAACTCTTTTCTTGAAAGATCTTACAATACCATCCGTGGAAAATCTGAATGGCTTGATGATGAGAAGGCGGAAAAGTTTTTAAATTATCCTATCCCAAAACAAATCATTGAAGAATGGGAGAAAGTTAATGCCTGACCAAACTCGCAAACTCGCAGCGATCGTTTTTACCGATATTGTCGGTTTTACCAAACTGTCTGCCGAAAATGAACCTGCTGCCTTATCCTTATTAGAAAAACAACGTGAACTCTTAAAGCCTATTGTAGAAGAGCATGGCGGTTCCTGGCTAAAAGAGATTGGTGACGGGTTACTTCTTTTATTTGATACAACCAAAGATGCTGTCTATTGTGCCATTGAAATCCAAAATATTGTAAAGGAAGTTGAATATCTAAATCTTAGGATTGGCATTCACCAAGGTGAAGTCCAGTTCCAGGGGAATGATGTGGTTGGAGATGATGTTAACATTGCCGCCCGGATCGAACCATTTGCTGCAGAAGGGGGTATCGCCATAAGTGACAGGGTGAATGCTTCTCTTGCAAGAGACCCTGATTTTGAAACAAAATTTCTTGGAAAACCAAAGCTTAAGGGAGTGGGGCAGGATGTAAAGGTCTATTGTATCACATCCCATGGACTTCCGGAGACAGATATGTCAAAAGTATCTGCTAAGGTAGATTCGGAAGGTTTTCAGTGGAATGTGAAAAATACAATTGGGATTGCTGCTTCCATGATTGGTTTATTTATGCTGATCAATTTTATGTTCTTGCGCATAGGTTTTGCGGATGAAGAAGAAGTACCATCCATTGCTATTTTACCTTTTGAGAACAAGGGTCCATCTGAAGATGATTTTTATGCCTATGGCATCAGCTCTGATTTAATCACGGATGTGACCAGTGC
>CAZCHA010000245.1:0-2139 GCA_964498175.1 uncultured bacterium | reverse complement strand
TGGATATTGCTAATTCTGTTGCTACAGCTTTGGACTTGCCTGCCGTTTCTTATTGCGCAGATATGAGTGCAAGCGGTGGTGGGTTTTCAGTCACCAGTTCCATGTATGGCGGAAAAATGAATGTAGTCACTGATGTGAGTGGATCTGCCGTAGCGATGGTGTTGGCCGGCGCATTCAATGCCGATGCAGGGAAAAGTGCAGGGTCCCCTTCAGTAGAAGATTTTGTTGCCGAATCGGGTGCTGGGAAAGTTCGATTCAAGCAATTGATAGAACCGGAAGCAGCCGATGTGGATATTACTCAAAGTGACATCCTTGTAGCTGTAGGCCGTGGGATCGGAAGCAAAGATGATATTGAACTGGCTGAAGAATTAGCCGAAATATTGGATGCGGACCTGGCCTGTTCCCGTCCATTAGTGGATGCAGGATGGATGTCGAAAGCGCATCAAGTGGGAAAATCCGGAATGAAAGTGAAACCAAAGGTTTACATTGCATTGGGTATTTCCGGCGCACCGGAACATATCGAAGGGATGAAAAGTTCATCCACAATTATTGCTATTAATTCGGACAAAAATGCCCCCATCTTTGATGTGGCCCATTTTGGAATGGCAGAAGATTTATTCGATGTGGTAGAAGAATTAGTTGAAGAACTGGAATAGTAAAAAATGAATTTATCATTTGCATGCTGTGGTATAAAATGTTGCTCAAATAAATCCCATATGTTAGATGCTAAAGTTTCACAAGATGAAATTGGGGAACTTTATGATGGCAAGGCCTGGTTTTATGATTTCTGGGCTTATCTAACCGAATCTAAAGCCCGGGAAAGAGCTTTGGAACTCGCAGAGATTCAGGATGGTCAATCTATCCTGGAAGTGGCTGTTGGAACGGGCCTGATGTTCAATGAAATAGTAAAAAGAAATTCCCATGGACAAAATAACGGAATTGATATTTCAGAAGGAATGCTGTCGCGGGCAAAAGTAAAATTATTAAAACAGAACAGTGAGAATTATTCATTAAGTATTGGTTCTGCATTTGATTTAAAAATGGAAGATGCTTCCGTAGATATGCTGGTTAATAATTATATGTTCGATTTGGTTCCTTTTAATCAAATGGACAAAATCATTGGTGAATTCAAGCGCGTTTTAAAACGAAACGGGAAACTGATTTTGATAAATATGACAAAAAGTGAAAGTTTTGGCGGGGGGCTCTACGAAAATGTTTATCGTTTATCACCACGTTTTTTGGGCGGGTGCCGCGGTGTTAGAATGACAGATTTGCTCACCCGGCATGGATTTAAAATCGAAGTCAGAGAATATGTCCAGCAAATGTTATTCCCATCAGAAGTCATTATTGCTTCTTGTCAATAAATAAGGAGAACTATGTTAAGCCCAAATGAAAAAATTGCATTTATCATTTTGGTTATCATCTGTGGTGCTTTGGCATTTCAAGGATTTAGCCGGATATTCAAAACCGTCAAGTCCGGCGCTAATGCGGACAGAAGTGATAATTTAATTGGGCGATTTGCAAGCGCATTGATGGATGTATTATTGCAAAAGCCAATCGCAAAGGCTCGTCCCATCGTATCCATGTTTCATTCATTCATTTTCTTTGGATTCAGTTTTTATCTCTTGGTGAATGTGAATGATATTTTAGAAGCGTATGTAGATGGCTGGACTACTATCGGCAGTGAAAATATTGTAGCCAATTTGTTTAATGTATTTGCAGATATTTTCAGTGTATTTGTTTTGGTTGGGATGGTTTTCTTTTTGTATCGGCGGTTTGTGCAAAAACCCAAAGTAATGGATTTTAATGCAAATGTGAAATTGCATCCCGGGGTTAGTGCTGGTGGATTGAAAAGAGATTCACTCATTGTGGGTATTTTTATTCTTATTCATGTAGGTTCACGGTGGCTGGGCACGGCTATGCATTTAGCAGAAAATGGGCACACAGATTCTTGGCTGCCTACCGCAAGTATTATTTCAGGACTATTTTCTAATTGGTCTCATGCGTCATTGGAAACGGGCATTCATGTAACGTGGTGGTTAGCCATGGGGCTTATCGTCATGTTTTTGCCTTATTTCCCACGGTCGAAACATATTCATTTGATGATTGCACCTGTGAATTTGGCTTTGGGTCGCAGAA
>CAZCHA010000244.1:0-2200 GCA_964498175.1 uncultured bacterium | reverse complement strand
CGCCGCCAGAGACGCTTTGACTATTCAGGGAAGAAATAATGAAAAAAGCAGTCCAAGTTCGGTTAATTAAGAGGGTTAAAAAGATGGATCGCTTCATAGTAAACCTCCGTTTTTGTGTTCTGGTAAATTTAGAAACGAATGGGTATATGGATTTGATTTATTTTTTGAAGAACAGTTTAAATCCATTTATAATCATTATCCCCAAAATTAAGATGTATTAGCCCTGTAATAGTCAATTCACAGGTTAATGTTAGGATTTATTTATCTTGGTTTATGGCAAAACCTCTATTAAAAATTATTAATACTCTGGATCCATCCCCACCCAAACAGTATCATCAATCACCTTTGTTACAAATAGATCTAAATTTTTTTCTTCATATGAGGCTATTTCTTTTGCCTTAGAGTCTAACTTTGCAAAGAATTTCAAACCACCATCATCAATCCACTTTTTAACTTCGCCAGATTGTGTACAAAATACGCTATAATGCCACCGACAATTGATTGTATTTTCTTTTGGATTTATTTCACTCCCTTTTAAACTCAATAAAGCATGGGGACATTGGTCATTCATGGCTACAAATTCATCATTGCACTTTGCAATCAAAATTTTGTCTCTTTTTACATTTAGAATCTGCTGTGGCTCATCGATGAAACTGGAAACCGAATTTACTTTTCGCCAAATCATTTCATTCTCAAAAAACTCATTTTTTTCTACTTTTTCAACAGAATCAGACACATCTTCAATTTCATAAAGAGTCACTCGATCCTCAACCCCTTTTAAGTTAGTTCTTACAAAATCTTTAACTTTAACAGAGTCTTTGACACTTTCATGGGTTGCTTCAGAGATTAAAACTCTTGAACGGAAATCTTTATTTGCACTTTCTACTCGGCTGGCAAAATTGACTGCTTCACCGATGGCTGTTAATCGACTTGATCTTCCAGCCCCAATATTTCCAACAACCACATCGCCATAATGAACGCCCACACCAATATCAAAGGATTCTCCATACATAGTTTTAAGATAGGGTTTCATTTCATCCATTTCAGTGCACATATCAATGGCGGATTGTACAGCAGCCAAGGCCGGATCAGCTTCATCATTTACACCAAAAAGGGCCAAAAGTCCATCACCTATATAATTATCAATTCGACCCCCAAATGATTCGATCACTGTTACCATTCTATTGAAATAACGATTCAAAATAAAAACGGTATCATAAGGTGTAATTTTTTCGGAGAATGAGGTGAAACCACGAATATCTGAAAAAAGAATTGCCAATTTTTTTGTTTCACCTAATCGACCCGAACCTGAAACAGTTTGACGGGATGCCATTTCAATATCATCCGAATTCAAGACTAGCCGTCGAACGGTCATATCTCCTTGGATCCTGGTTTGGCAAGCTAATCTGAATTCCTGGGTGGAATGAATCTTTTTCTTAATTCTTGATTCCTTTTCTGTTGGCTCGGAACAGTGGTCCAAACCATCTAAGACCAATACACGACAGGTGGTGCATTTCCCCTCCCCACCGCAAGCATGGGCATGGGAAATATTTTCATCCAGAGTTGCTTCTAAAATGAGTTTATCACTTTCAACTTCTATGACCTCGTTATCTGGTAGTAATGTGAGTTTTGGCATAATTTAGTTTTCAAAAACCATCTTATCATCCTTGAAAGTTTTGAATTCCAGCACATTCCCGCTGGGATCCTGAATGAAAAATGTTCCTTGTTCTCCTTTTTTCTTTTTAAATCTTTTTTTGGGTTCAATCATAAATTCAATATCAGATTTTCTAATCTTTTCTCCTAAGGTTTCCCAATCCTCCCAAGGTAAAATTATACCAAAGTGCCGGGCTGGAACCTGATTCCCATCTACAGAATTGGTTTGAGCAGCCTTACAATCTTCCGGTGAAAGATGTGCCACAACCTGATGACCATGCATATTAAAATCTATCCATTTATTTGATTCCCGACCCAAGGTACATCCCAAAACATTTATATAAAATTCCCGAGCTAATTCAAGATCGTGAACAGGAAAAGCTAAATGGAACCTGGGTATTTTCATCATATTGAATAAAAAATAAGATTTAATATTTTTTTCATTTACCGAACCACTGCAAATTTACCAACAAGAGTTTCCATCATTTTATTTGATTCCGCATCAATTTGTTCAATATGATACAAATAAAGTCCCGGCGCTATTTCC
>CAZCHA010000243.1:0-2210 GCA_964498175.1 uncultured bacterium | reverse complement strand
GACAAAATGTAAGGACTTTTCCCTTCATCCCAATGTCCATAAGTGGTGGTCACTATTTCACCATTGGGTAATATTTCCACCCCGGGATAAGCACAATCCCATTGATGTTTATTATCCTTAATACGGATTCGAAATTCGCCAGGTTTGCCACTCACAATGTCTTCATAGGTTCCAACCCAGGCAACCCAATCTCCCTGCGTTGGACTGTTGGGCGCTGTGTCCCGAAATGATAAAAAGAGCCGTCCGTCTTTTAGATATTTCCCGGTGTGACGATCGCCCGTGAGTTCTCGTGGAAGTTCCACTGGAGCGCTCCAAGATACCCCTTCATCATTGGAAAAAATCACATGGGAATTTTTTGTTCTGCTATTTTCCCGTAACAATGCAGCCAGTTGATGTCCATCCGGTGACCTAATGATTCCCGGTTCACAAAGATGGATCTCATTATTTTGGTATATAGGAAACGGATGAGACCAGGTAAGTCCGCCATCGGTGGAATTGGTTTGATACAACGTGAAAATGCCAGTCCACTTTCCATCTTTTGTAAAAAACCTTCCATCATCATGGAACATGGCTAAATAATGTCCCGGTGTTTTTAAATCTACCACCGCACCCATAACGACAATTCCACCCCATTCTCCTACTGGGCGTAGTCCAGACCAAGTTGCTCCATCATTTTCTGACACAGCAAGCCTTGCCGGATAGAGCCCAGACCACAAGATTAGGTGTTTTAAACCTCTCTCATCAATAACTCGGTGAATGGTTGGCACTTCTTTGCTTGAAGACCAATTGTGTGGGACCAGAAGGCGATCCGACCAAGTTTTTCCACCATCTTCACTGCGTTTATAAATGATCTTTCCCTTACCGTGCCCTTTTGGATAAACAATAAGAATCGTGTTCCCATCTTCTAAAAGAACCGTGCTTGGATGCCCTAAATAAATACCATCTTCCTGATCCACTATCGTTTGAAGATCTGTTCTCTTATTTAATTCAATGGTTGGAATGGTAAATGGCATCGAATCAGAACCAATTAACATTGAAAAAAACATAATGAAGATTCCAAATCGTTTCATCTCAAAATAAAACCATCCTTCAAGGGGTCATTGGGATTAATCCAAAAAGTATTTTTTCCAGTGAGAAATGCCGTCCCTCTTACTTCAGGGATGACAGCTTCATATTTTCCAAAATTTGTTATTTCATCAACCTTAACCGAAAAAGTAGAACCAATAATACTTTCGATGGTGATGGATTCACCAATACCAATTTCACCACGTGCATAGTGAATTGCAGCACGGGCACTGACACCAGTTCCTGTTGGACTTCTATCAACTTCACCTTCCGCAAAAATGCAAACATTTCGACTGTGATTTTTTGAATTTTTTGATGATCCGGTAAAGATTGTGCCATATAAAAAATTCATTTCTGGTTCGGTTGGGTGATCCATTTTAACAGATTTCACAATTGCCTGTTTGATCAACACTCCCATTTCAATGAGTTCATCGTGGTATTCTTCTGTACAATCCAAATCAAATTGAGCTGCATCAACAAATGCGTAATAGGCACCACCGAATGCCAAATCATACCGAATATTTCCCAATCCCGGTACATTCACAATTGAATCCATTTGCTGTACAAATGAAGGAACATTGTGAAATCCTATGCTTGTGATTTCTCCATGTTTTACTTCTGCAAAGGCGCGAATAAACCCTGAAGGGACATCCATTTTTACTTCTGTAACAGGTTCAGTTTTTTCGATTAATCCAGTTTCCACAAACACTTTCGTTAATGCAATGACTGCATGGCCACAGCCCGTGGAATATCCTTCATTATGAATAAAAATGACCCCAAAATCTGCGCCGGGCGTATCAGGATCCACGATGAGCGCTCCGTACATATCCGCGTGTCCCCGCGGTTCCCACATGAGTGCTTTTCTAATTTGATCAAAATCATTTTTAGCGCTAGTGCGTTTCTCTAAAAGAGTGGCTCCCTTTAGTTTCGGAAACCCGGAAATGATGATTCGAAGCGGTTCCCCACCCGTATGGGCATCGATGGTTTGAATCTCAAACCAATCTTCTGGCGCTTGCCAATTTTTCAGTTTTTTTATCTCAATCATAATTCAATTTTTTCAGTATCAAATTTACCATGGCAAGATCCTGGATAGCATTTCCCACTGATTTAAATAAAGTAATTTCATTTTCTGATTCCCGGGCCGG
>CAZCHA010000242.1:0-2223 GCA_964498175.1 uncultured bacterium | reverse complement strand
TGGCATCTTGTGGCAGGTCATAACGGAGAGTAGTCACCGGGTTAAATGGGTTCGGGTGGTTTTGATGAACTTTATAGACTGTCGGAATATCATTAGCTCCGGCAATGTTTACATTTTCCAACATTACAGAAACAACATTAGAATATTCCGTCCAAAAACCAATGTTAGCGGCAACCCTGTAAAAATACTCTGTATTAAATTCGAGATTATCATCAGTATAATTATTATCCTGTAGATAACTAGTTTCAACACCTTCAATAAAGAGTGAATCAGCGGAACGCTCTATTTTATAATATTGAGCATCAGGGATGGCATCCCAAGTTAACGTAACTGATGAACCTTGAATAGAATATTGTAAACCTGTTGCTGCAGGTAAATATTCAAATACTCCCATATCTGGGGCTGTACCAAAATAATCGTTGAGATACTCCATATCATCATCCCCATCTCCATCTATATCTGCTATTCCTGCATCAATACACACCGAATTTGGCGGCAGTGTAAAGCCATCTTCATCGGTAACAATCATATTGGCAGTGATATCGAAAGAACCTTCACCATATTGCACATTTCCATAAGTTGTACCAAATGCAGTATAGAAAAATTTTGATTCATCATCACTATCAAGGACTACATCATAAAGTTCGTTCTCATGAATAAGTGAGTTTATAAATCTGACATTAGCATAATTTGCATCATTATTCCAAAAACCATAATATCCTCGAGCATTAATATTCTGAGTGACAGTAGTCTTGTTTATAGTTACAGTACTACTCTGAATAGCAATGCCAGCACCATAACCATTATCGTGTTCGCATATATTATCCTTAACTAAAATATTATCTAATGAACCATTTGAATAAAATAAAGCAATTCCCGCACCAGCAGGTTGCCAGGGGATTCCATTAGGATCTAAACCAATTGAATTATTAATGATTTTACAATTTTTTATCTCTGGATTTGACTCCCATGAAACGTAAATCCCTGCACCTTTAGATGAATGGTTTTCTGAAATGATTAAGTTTTCAAGAACAGGATTAGAATTATTCGATATCCATTCTGGAGAACCAACAAGAATCCCTGCTCCACCAATACAGCCACCAGTAGTATGATAACCGCCACTAATCGTTAAATTTGCTACTTTGACGTTTTCGCAATCTTCTATAATAATAACTCTGCTTTCTTTGAATTCATTCGCTTCAGCATCAATTATTGAATTGTACATATTCTCACCAATCAAATGAACATTGTCCGGAAGAACAATTGGAAATTGTTCACCATTTGTAGAAGGTGAATAAACACCTTCAAGAATATGAATTGTAGTAGCGATTTCATTATTCCCCCTGAGACTCAGAGCATGCCCGATTGTTTTAAAAGGAGATGCATTTGTACCCTGATTATCATTACTTCCTTCAACCGATACATAGAATGAATTTCCTTCAATACAATTTCCTGAAATATCATTCTGCACATAAACTGCTTCATTCTTTCTTGATTTAAGTACAAAATCATTTACGCTATTTGTGGCACAATCAATATCTTCAAAAACACTGTAGCTCACATCAATGGAGCCTTCATAACCATGAGAATAAAAATTCTCACCATCTCCGCTACTATTATTCTCAAAATAATTATTCTGAATATTCATTTCTTCGGGTATGTCTCGGCTGGAGCTATTGTTTTGGCTTGAATTATTCATCAGGTCTTCATCAAATTCAACATCATCATCAGCAAAATGACTGATAGCGCCACCTTCTGCAACACTTCCACCAACTCCAAAGCCGGTATTAAAACCATTATTGATGAAGCGATTATAATTTATAGTTGGATAGGCTTTATAAATCAAGATTGCTCCGCCAGAACGTTTTTGGTGTTGAACATCGCATACGGCTTCCAATACGGATGTGCCAATCCCATCCTGAAAGGTAAATCCAATGATCGTCGGCTCGATATTTCCATCACGGATAATAAGACAGCTTCCATTATGATCACCACTGATAATGGTCCCAAGAATATTCTCATTATCTAGCCAATCGGATTCAAGGTCATCATATATCGCATGGCTGGCGAGCACTATCTCATTTGCAAGAATTAAGTTTTCAGAATAAGTCCCCTGTGCAACGAGTACAGTGTCTCCATCTACCGAAGCATTAATACCAGCCTGAATGGTTGAATAGTCTTCAGGAATGTTAATGGTGGTGGCAGAAAGAAAAGTTAACAGGT
>CAZCHA010000241.1:0-2230 GCA_964498175.1 uncultured bacterium | reverse complement strand
CCGAACCCATTTAACCCGGTGACTACTCTCCGTTATGACCTGCCACAAGATGCCATGGTCAATATTACCATTTATGATATGATGGGTAGAGTTGTGAGCAATCTGGTAAGTAGTCAGCAAAATGCCGGCTATAAATCAATCCAGTGGAATGCGGCGAATAATGCCGGTCAGCCGATATCAGCAGGATTATACTTGTATACCATACAGGCAGGAGAGTTTGTGCATACAAAGAAGATGGTACTGCTGAAATAGATTTACCCTTTCTACAACATCAAGCCCCATATTCGTGAGGTTTTTTGTATTGTAGTAAAATATTTTTATTCATCATTTCCAGTTATATTTATGATTATCAATCTAAAAATATTGAAAAACATTATCTTTGCAGTATATTTTTTGGTGGCTGCTTTGCATGCCCAAGATTTGGAAGATTTATCCTTTGGAGATGAAAATTCCCTCGATATAGCGACCTGGAACATAGAGTGGTTCCCTAAAAATAATCAAATTACGGTTAATTATGTAACGGATATAATTACTCTATTGGATTTAGACGTTCTCGCGATACAGGAATTAGATGATACTGAAATGTTTGAACAAATGTTAGATTCATTAACGGTATACACTGGTTATTATGAATCAAATTGGTTTGCTGGTTTAGCATATATTTATAAAACCGAAACTGTAGAAATCAATGATATCTACGAGATATACACAACTTCAGAATATTGGAATGCGTTTCCTCGCTCACCAATGGTAATGGATTTCAATTTTATGGGCGAAAATTATTTTATAATCAATAATCATTTTAAATGTTGTGGGGATGATATTCTTGATTATGATGATTCATCTGATGAAGAAAATAGAAGATATACCGCAATAAATCTGCTAAAAGAATATGTTGATAATAATCTTTCGAATAATAATGTAATAGTATTGGGTGATTTAAATGATGACATTGCTGAAGCACCGCCAAATAATGTATTCCAAGAAGTTTTAGATGATTCCACTCATTACCGCTTTGCAGATCTTGAAATTGCTCAAGGAAATAGTTCAGAATGGTCATTCCCTAATTGGCCGTCTCATCTTGACCATATTTTAATTACTGATGAATTATTTAATGACCCAAATAATTCATCAGTTGAAACAATAAAAATTGATGAATATCTTGATGGTGGGTGGAATGAGTATGATCAGAATATTTCGGATCATCGCCCTGTTGCAATAAAGTTTCTTTTCAGCTTTGGGCCATTTTATGATCTTAATGATGACGGCATTATCAATGAAGATGATTTTTTAATCTTGTTGTCTTTGATAATAAATGATGATGAATTAATTGATTTAGCAGATTTTAATTTTGATTCGTTGGTGGATATTTCTGATTTGCTCCTTCTGTCGGATTATTTACAGGACATTTAAAAAAAACTTCATGTAAAATGACTCATCAAGCCCCACATTCGTGGGGTTTTTTGTTTATGGAATGATATGTAGATTTACCCCATAATGCCTGAACAAACCCGCAAACTCGCTGCCATAGTATTTACCGATATAGTTGGTTTTACAAAACTATCTGCAGGAAATGAACCTGCTGCCCTGGCCTTATTAGAAAAACAACGTGAACTCCTGAAGCCCATTGTAAAAACGCATGGCGGTTCCTGGCTCAAAGAGATTGGTGACGGATTACTATTGTCATTTGAAACGACTAAGGACGCCGTTCATTGTGCCATTGAAATTCAACAAGTTGTAAAGGAAGTTGACAATCTGAATCTCAGGATCGGTATCCACCAGGGCGAAGTTGTGTTCCAGGGAAATGATGTTATTGGAGATGATGTGAATATTGCTGCCAGGATTGAGCCATTTGCTGCTCCAGGTGGAGTCGCAATTTCAGGCAGAGTCAATGCATCTCTTGAAAGAGACCCGGATTTTAAAACGCATTACCTTGGTCAACCACAGTTGAAAGGTGTTTCTCAAACTGTGAAAGCTTATTGCATCACATCTCATGGGTTACCCAAGACAGACATGAGTAAAGTATCTGCTAAACTGGAACCGGAAGGGTTTCAGTGGAATGTAATGAATTCCTTGGGTGTTGCCGCTTCTGTGATTGGACTATTCATGCTGATCAATTTTATGTTCCTGCGTATCGGTTACGCAGATAAGGATGAAACACCTTCCATTGCTATATTACCTTTTGAAAATAAGGGTGCAGAAGCAGATGAATTTTATGCTTATGGTATCA
>CAZCHA010000240.1:0-2232 GCA_964498175.1 uncultured bacterium | reverse complement strand
CATCTGGTAAATATAGAGATACAGTATCTCCAATGATTAATTGTGGTGACCCACCGTGCATCGTAACAAAATTAGTATAGTTACCGGTATTAGCATTCGCGGTAGAAGTACCTGCCCAGAGTGTCCCTATGGGAGATCCATTGGATCCTGAATAACCGTCTTCCTGAGCGATGTTAAACAAGCTTTGGTTATGCTTTCGAGTAATCCACACGTTGTCTGTGATACGGTCTTGGTATTCTTCCAATGTCCAATCTGCGGAATCAGGTTTTGTAAATACAAAACATTCTGATGGTACAGAAGACCGAATATATGAAAACCCACCGCCGTTATTCCCACCAGAGAAAGAAGTAAATATTACATCAAAGTAGAGGTTTTCATCTGGTAAATATAGGGATACAGTATCTCCTACGATTGATTGTGGCGACCCACCATGCATTGAATTAAAGCTAGTATAGCTAGCAGAATCTGCATGAGCCGTAGTTGTATCAGCCCAAAGTGTACCTACAGGAGATCCATTGGATCCTGAATAACCATCCTCTTGGGCGATGTTAAATAAGCTTTGGTTATGCTTTCGAGTAATCCAAACGTTGTCTGTTATGCGGTCTTGGTATTCTTCTAAGGTCCAATCTGCAGAATCAGGTTTTGTAAATACGATACAGTCTGCTTTAAGCATATCAACATTTAATAAAATGACGAAGCACATAGGCAGATGAATCAACATTTTTATTTTATTTTTCATGGGTTCCATCCTTTTTTTGTTTTGTTTAGGTGATTAAAATATCCAAGATCAATAAGGTATCATAGTGAAATACCTATAGAGACTCTATTGACGGGTGAAAAATAGCCAGCATCATTAAACGAATAATTGACGTTTGTCATAAGACCGGAAACTTTTAACGAAACACCGAAGCCTAACGACAGGCCTTCAGTGTCGTGATTAAATTTATAACCACCCCTTAAGAATATCATTTTACGATATCCATATTCACAGCCAATATTTATTCTTTCTGAGTAGTCTACCGGGTGGACCGCATCCAGTTCGAATAGCAAATTATGCTTGTCTTCAAATCGAGATATCAAATCCATTAGATCTAATGCTGCTCCCATTGTGAATGTGAGGGGGAGGGGAAATGAATCGTCTTCGTATTTAAAATTCTTTGAAAAGTTTCTCACTCCCATTCCAAAACGGAAACTTTTTAACCCGGGGTAATATATAGTTCCAAAATCGTAAGCGAGTCCATCAGTTAGATTATTTTTATCTGAACTGTCCGGCATCATTGTATTGCCAAGATTTTGACTAACAAATTTAATCTGTCCGCCCACTGAAAATTGGTCAGTGAGACTTTTTGCAAAGGACACTCCTAATGCGGAAGCTGTCACGTTTACATTCCCGGTTTCAATAAATCCAGCATCATTTTCATCAACTCTAGTACCGATAATTTCCCCATAATCTGATGAAAGCATACTCAAACCAATTATTCCAAGATTGCCTAAATTCTTTGTGACGCCAAATGAGTAATACTTGATATCGGCAATCCAGTTAGTCTGGGTGCTGAAAAATTCAAGTGATTGTGGATTTTCAGTCATCCCTGCTGGGTTATAAAACATGGAGCTTGCCCCGGATCCTACAAGCGTAAAGGCGCCTCCCATCCCTGCAGCACGTGCATCAGAATCTATTTTCAAAAATTGATAACCCGATTGAGCAACCTTAATTAGTTTTGCACTTAGAAAAGAGTGAGATGACCCTATTATAAAAGAAGTAAAAAGAAATACTTTAGTCACTTTAAGGATGGCTCTATTCAGATAGAGAAACTGTTCAAATCTATTTTTCATCTGATAATCACAAATTTGGTTGTTGCTGTATTTCCGCTTTCATTATCAGTAATATGAGCAATATAAATACCACTTACGAGTAATTGTCCGCTATCAGAGACAGTTTGAAGATCCAGAATATTTCCTCCCCAAATTTCATCACCTGAGCCGGAATCATGGTCAATTGTTTTAACAAGATCGCCACTTTCAGTATAAATTCTAATTGTGCAATATGCAGGCACATCCATAAAGACAATTTTGTTAGGTTCTCCTGGAAAATTATTTGCATTTACATTTAATGGATTGGGTACAACACGTATGGTTTCAAGTGTACCTGGAGTACGTGACCTGTAGGCTGCTGCCCTTGTACGATTCAAATTCCAACCGCTTTCAAGACTGCGTATTTCTCCATTTGGGCTA
>CAZCHA010000239.1:0-2250 GCA_964498175.1 uncultured bacterium | reverse complement strand
TTCGGCAGGAAGGGGCCCAGACAGATTATTAAAATCCAGTTCTAATTTAACTAAATTTGTAAGGTTCCCAATCTCGGGAGGTATGGGGCCAGTGAGCTCATTGTATTTTAGTTTAATCACCACTAGATCTGTCAGAGTCCCAATCTCAGGAGGAATTTCTCCAGATAGTCCGCTGTTGATTATACTCAAATTTGTAATATTTATTGAATAACACTCACCCCACAGTTCTACTTCCCCATCATTGCAATCACTATTACCGACCGATATAAGAACCACAGATACAATGATTCCAATTTTCATTCTTAAAAACCCATTATAAAAAGAGTGTAATGTAGCAAGCACCATTTTTTGACTTAAAATAAGTTATGCAGGATACCCTGTCTTCTCTATTCAAATATAGCATCATATTACTATAATCATGTATACTTCATTAACACTCACCCTAAAAACAAAAAACCCCGGGTGACCGGGGATTGATGTTGTGAAAAGGGTAAATCTATTTCAGCAGTACCATCTTCTTAGTGCTAATGTATTCACTAGCCTGTATCTGGTATCTAAATATAAATTGTTCTCATTTCATTGGATTATGGGACAGTAATGGTTAAATCTCTAACTTCCAAATAATCCGTATAATGTACCTCATTGCCATTGTCATCTATAAAATGAAGCTCTTCAGGTACAATTGTAAATGTACATGTTCCTGAAGAAAGTCCGGTTACTGAAAACTCACCCAATCGACCAGTGCCATTTACCATGGCATCACCATGAATTGCACTGATCGAAAGATGTACTTTATCTTCCACTATTTGAAACAGTGAAATTGCATTATTCCCAAAATAAGTACCCTGCTCAAAACTTGAAGTGTCTACATCAACAACACTTTTATTGTAACTTATCTGCATCTCGACACCAAAAACGGAAGTTACCAAATCGGTTATATCCAATGATATTGATGTTGATTCGCCAGCTGCTATTGATGAAGAACTAGATGACAATAACAAAACTGGTTGATTTACCTCAGGATTTACCGTAATCACTCGCGGGTCAGAAATGTCACTGCCATGAGTTGTTGTAACTGTTAAAGTAACGGGGAAAACCCCGACATCAGTAAAAGTATGACCTGGATTCTCATCTGGTGTTGTACCACCATCACCGAAATCCCACAAGTACTCAACATTACTGCCTGTTCCAGGATCGGATTTATTAGTAAATGTCACTGTCAACGGAGCATAACCTTCTGCGGGTTCAGCTTCGAATACAGCAATAGGGTTATCGATTGATTCATCATCTTTATCAAAAAGCCCACAACTGGTGAATATTATACCAAGGAACAAAATGAATATTGTGTTATTCTTTAACATCTGTCCATTTCTTCCTTGAATTTTATCATTTCAACAGCACCATCTTTCTGGCCTGCATAAATTTCCCAGCCTGTATCCGGTAGATGTAGACTCCCGCACTTACGGGCTTCCCAGAACTATTGGTAGAATCCCATTGTAGTGACCTGTAGCCTGCTTCCTGGGTGGCGTTGACAAACTGAGTTACTTCTCTGCCCAGCATATCATAAATGATAATATTTACGTGACTTTTTTCTGGAAGATCATACCTGATTGTGGTGATGGGGTTGAAAGGGTTGGGATAGTTCTGATAAAGAGAGAATTTATCAGGTATGTTTGCTATGCCTAATATTCTTTCCAAAAGTAATCTCATCTTCTGTGCCGGCTCACCATCTACGCTCAATGCCTGGTATAATTGTTCAAGTGCAGGTTTATACAGGGTAACCAATGTACTGTCACTTGGATCAATTACAAAATTTTCCGAACCGTCCCCATGGCTCTTGCCCCAGTTAAGCGCTATACCAAATAAATCACTCTCATCAATAATACCGTCCCCGTTGGCATCGGCATATGTGGCCGCAGAATTCGATACCCACAGAAAGTCAAAAGGCGATGGTAACCAGCCATAACCAGCCGTGCAACGTTGTGGACCGGTTTGGTAAAAATAAGTGACTAAAGGTAGAATATCATATTCATTCACAACTCCATTGTTGTCCGTATCACCAGGGTAAACTGATGGCAGAACAGTATAAATGCATTCCTGAAAAGAGATGTTGGGCCAAACATTCATTCTGGGGGCATAGTTATTATCCCTCTGCTCATATTCTTTTTCTTTACTGTAAAATGATACGTTATCTGTAGAATCCAAAACGCCCAAAGCAAAAGAGTGATTGCTACAAGCGAAGTTAATATT
>CAZCHA010000238.1:0-2252 GCA_964498175.1 uncultured bacterium | reverse complement strand
CGCATATCGCCGGCAGCCCAGATAAAATCCCAGATGCGCTGAAACCCAAACATGGAATAATAAATATAAAATGGAATCATTTTGATGCCATGTGTACTGTAACTCACTCCAGCTGCAATAAATGATGAAATAGCCCCAGCTTCATTTATCCCCTCTTCCAAGATCTGGCCATCTTGGGCTTCTTTATAATACAGGAATTGGTCTGAGTCCACTGGATCGTAGAGTTGTCCTTTGTGAGAATAAATCCCTAGCTGTCTAAAAAGTGGATCCATTCCGAAAGTCCGTGCTTCATCCGGAATGATGGGCACTATATGTTTACCAAGGGATTTATCTTTTGTTAATAATGTTACAAGGCGTACATAGGCCATGGTCGTAGAAATTTCTCTTTCATCGGTTCCATCTAGCAATTCCTTAAAAATGGAAATCTCGGGAATATTTAATGAGGTGGATCTATTTGTACGAATCGGCATCAAACCGCCTAGTGTATTTCGTCTTTCTTTTAAATATTTGTATTCCACGCTATTATCATCAAAACGATAAAAGGGGGCCTTCATTGCTTCATCGTCAGAAAATGGGACATTAAATCTGTCCCTAAAGTACAGGAGCTCATTTTGATTCAATTTTTTCTGATTGTGTGTGATATTCCGACCTTCGCCCGCTTCACCCAAACCATACCCTTTAATGGTTCGTGCCAATATCACAGTTGGTTTTCCCTTAAAATTTACCGCTTCATTGTAGGCCGCATAAATCTTCATGGGGTCATGGCCTCCTAGTCTCATTTTCGCCAATTTCTCATCAGATATATGTTCAACCCGTTTTAAAAGCTCGGGATATTTGCCATAAAAATGTTCCCTGATATAGGCTCCGCCCTCAACAACATATTTCAAAAGGTCGCCATCTACAACTTCTTCAAATCGCTTTAAAAGCAAACCGTCGTGATCGTTTTCCCAGAGCTCATCCCAGTCAGAACCCCAAATTACTTTAATCACATTCCATCCAGCGCCTCGAAAAGCTCCTTCCAATTCTTGTATAACTTTTGAATTCCCGCGGACAGGACCATCTAGTCTCTGTAAATTACAATTCACGATGAACACAAGATTATCTAAGTTTTCTCGGGATGCCAACGTAAGCGCCCCCAAGGATTCGGGCTCATCCATTTCTCCATCTCCAAGATATGCGAATACTTTCCGCCCTGTATCCTCCATAAAATGACGATCAATCATGTAACGCATGAATCTGGCTTGGTAAATGGCCATGATTGGTCCGAGCCCCATAGATACCGTTGCAAACTGCCAAAACTCCGGCATAAGGTATGGATGAGGATAGGATGATAAACCTCCATTTTTTGATAATTCACGTCGAAAATTATGCAGGTGATCACTTTTGAACCGGCCCTCCAAATACGCCCGTGCATATATCCCCGGGGATGCGTGGCCTTGGAAAAAAACCAAGTCTTGTCCATCCGGGTGGTCTACTCCCTTAAAAAAATGATTAAAAGCGACCTCATAAAGTGTTGCTGCTGATGCATAGGTTGAAATATGGCCTCCAATTCCGGGTGTTTCTATGTTAGCTTTTGTCACCATGGCCATGGCATTCCAACGAACAATAGATTTTATTTTTCTTTCAATTTTGCGATCACCAGGATACTCCGGCTGTTGACTTGGTAAAATCGTATTTACAAATGGAGTTATTGTATTAAAAGGAAGTCGCGCGCCTTTTGATTGGGCATAATCAATAAGTGTTTCCAAAAGGTGTCTAGTTCGTTCATACCCATGTTCTTCCAGGGCGTCTTCTATAGATTCGATCCATTCTTGCGTTTCTTGTGGATCGGGATCGCTGTAGGGGTTCATCATAAATAAATTAAATTTAAATAGTTATTTTGAGCACGAAAGTTACGATAAATAATTTACTTATCCACAGAAGAGCCCAAAGGCTATCTTAAACTCAAACTACAATTTCCTTCCAGTCTCCCTTTGAAATTTTCCAGACCATAATCCCTGCGAAAAGACCCATGTAAATGGGAAACAATAGCCAAGGTGCTTTAAATCCCAAATTAAGTACCACACCAAAAACATAACTTCCCAAAACAATTACACCCCACGTTAAACACGACTCAACCACAGCAGGGAATAGGGTGTTTCCGGCGCCTGAAAGAGCAAACCAAAGAGTAAATCCTATAGCGTCCAAGAATTGCACTGCCCCAATCATTCGCAAACCAAAGACCCCCATTAGAATTATTTCAGGATCATCTG
>CAZCHA010000237.1:0-2266 GCA_964498175.1 uncultured bacterium | reverse complement strand
TCGCTCTTTCATATTTTGATATTTCTCTTCAGCTTTACTTCCACCAAAACCAAATCCATCATTTTTCAAATCCTTTGTTCCCAGATTCGATGTCATGATAACAATCGAGTTTTTGAAATCTATTTTTCTTCCAAGTCCATCTGTTAATACACCTTCATCAAATACTTGAAGTAATACATTATATATATCTGGATGAGCTTTTTCAATTTCATCCAACAAAACAACAGAGTAAGGATTGCGTCGCACCTTTTCAGTAAGTTCACCACCTTCTTCATATCCAACATACCCGGGAGGTGCACCGATTAATCTTGAAATGGAAAATCGTTCCGTGAATTCAGACATATCCAACTTCACCAAAGCCTGGTTATGGGGGAATAAGTATTTCGCTAATGATTTAGCTAATTCTGTTTTCCCAACGCCAGTGGGTCCGAGAAAGAGAAAAACACCTATAGGCCTGTTTGGATTTTTTAATCCTGTTCTGGATCTGCGAATTGCCTTTGTTAAACTCACAATTGCTTCTTCCTGCCCTATTATATGATTACTTAATTCGTGATTCAAGTGCAACAATCGTTGACTTTCAGATTCTGCTACCTTTGATAGCGGAATGCCTGTCATGAGAGAAACTACATCTGCAATATGTTCAGCATTAATCAGGACAGATTTATCATCTTCTTCATTCTGCCACTGTTTTTGTGCAATACCCAATCGATGGAGCAATTTCCTTTCCTGATCTCTTAAGACCGCCGCTTCTTCAAATAACTGGTTTGAGACCTTTTTCTCTTTTTGATCTCTTATTTTTTGAAGATCATCTTCAATTTCTAAAATACTTTTTGGTACTTCAAGATTGTACATATGTGCCTTGGCACCCGCTTCATCCATTACATCAATGGCCTTATCCGGCAAGAATTTGTCCGAAATGTACCGTTCAGACAATTGAACGCAAGCTTCAATTGCATTATCTGTATAATTCACATTATGGTGCTCTGCATATTTTTCTTTCAAACCATGGAGAATAGCTGTGGATTCTTCGATTGAAGGCGGATTAATAGTAATCTTTTGAAATCGTCTATCCAACGCCCCATCTTTTTCAATATACTTTCGATATTCATCCATAGTGGTGGCACCTATACAATGAATATCTCCCCTAGCCAACGACGGTTTAAACATATTTGACGCATCCAAAGAACCTGAAGCGCCACCAGCACCAACCAGAGTATGGATCTCATCAATAAAAATGATCACATTCTCACTCATCTTTAGTTCCACCATGACACTTTTCAGACGTTCTTCGAATTGCCCACGATACTTCGTACCAGCAACTATGGCAGCCAAGTCTAGAGATAATATTCGTTGGTTGTGAAGAATTCTAGGGACAGTCTTTCGTACAATCTTTTGAGCTAAACCTTCGATAATGGCAGTTTTTCCAACACCTGGTTCACCAATTAAAACAGGATTATTTTTCTTTCGCCTGGTTAGTATTTGAGCCATGCGTTCGATTTCACTTTCTCGACCGATCACAGGATCTAATTTACCCTTTCTGGCAAGTTGGGTAATATCACGGGAAAAATGGTCCAATGTTGGAGTTTTACTTTTAGAAGTTGGTTTAGATGATATAGGTGTATCTAAATCTAATTCATCTTCGGTGGTTTTAATTAGGTCACCAACTGTATCATAATCCAATGAAAATGATTTCAATATTTCAAAAGCTATACCTTCAGATTCCCTAAGCATAGCCAAGAGTAAATGTTCATCATCTGCTATAGTTTCACCGCGAGAGGATGCTTCACTGAATGCATTTCGAAGGATCCTTTCCGCACGACGAGTTAAAGGTAAATGCCCAAGAGTCATGGTGCCGCCGGAAGTTTTAATCATATCCTCGATCATAGCCACCATTTCATTTGCATCAATGTCATACACATCGAAAACCTTCTTACCTAATCCTGAGCTTTCCTTCAATAAACCCAATAATAGATGTTCTGAACCCACATAACTATGACCCAAGCGAATCGCTTCTTCCTTAGATAGTTTAATGATCAATTGGACGCGTTTTGAAAAATTTTCTTTCATGAATTGATTATATTTTTTCGGATAAGGATCCGTTTTCTAAGAAGAATTGTCTGTGGCCGATTCGTGCAATTTTCGGATTGTGCGTTGTAAGCACGATCGCCTGCTGAAAATCTTTATTAATTTTACCTAAAAGGTCAATGAGTTTATTTGCATTTTTTTCATCCAAATTTCCCGTTGGTTCATCTGCCAAAACTAACTT
>CAZCHA010000236.1:0-2299 GCA_964498175.1 uncultured bacterium | reverse complement strand
AATAACTATAGTTAATAACTTAAAAGAAGGAGTCCTAAATGGGTCTTAAAACTATACCTTTTCGTGAAATAGAAGAACGTGCAGAAAATATGTACGAAGCTATCGCAGCAATGTACGGGCAGGCTCGAAATGAACTACAAGAGCGTGTCTTGAGCAGAACGATACTTGAACATCAAAATGATGATCTAGATGTTTTTGATGAAGTGGAAGAGCCAACGCCCGATACTTATGAAGAGCAAGATAAGGTCACTACTGTGGCAATAGCTAAATTTCTTGAAGGTGAAGTAACTTGGAGAAATACCAAGCCTGGTTAAACAATAACAATGAGAGGGGCACTTCATCAATATCTCAAACAACAACAAGCATTGTATGGGAATGAATTGTATCTTTCCGACGAAACTGCCCCTGTGTCAGAGGTTAAGCCTGAGAAAAAAAATCTCGTAGCAAATGGCAAATTGGATGTATATAATCGGTCCATATGCAACTGTCTAGAATGCCCCTTGGGTAAGACCAGAACCAATTTTGTTTTTGGGGTTGGTGATCCTAACGCCGATTTACTTCTAGTAGGAGAAGCGCCTGGTG
The DNA here is from genome assembly GCA_964498175.1 of uncultured bacterium. Classification (GTDB taxonomy): domain Bacteria; phylum Fidelibacterota; class Marinisomatia; order Marinisomatales; family UBA1611. The sequence goes on along the minus strand of CAZCHA010000236.1, from coordinate 1,717 downwards.
AGCAGGAAGACTTGAAGGGGGAACCTTTTGTGGGACGCGCTGGTAAAATGCTGGATAAGATTCTTTATGCCATAGACTTGAAACGTGGCGCTGGAGTGTATATTGCGAATGTTATAAAATGCCGCCCACCTAATAATCGGGATCCCTTGCCATCCGAAGTAAAGAAATGTGAACCTTATTTAATCGAACAAATAAGTCAAATTCAACCAAAATTGATAGTAGCACTGGGCCGTGTTGCCGGTAAAACATTATTGAAGATGGATGTCCCTTTAAAAGAAATGAGGGATAAAACCCATAATTACAATGGGACACCGCTTCGTGTTACCTTTCACCCGGCTGCCCTTTTAAGGAATTCGAATTTCAAGAAACCTGCTTGGAGCGATTTCCAGTGGATTCGGGATTATTTACAAAACTCATACAACAATGACGCCAGACGATAACCAGATACTTAATGTGCAACCCCACTCGGATGATGCGGAAACGGCTGTTCTAGGGTCTATGCTGGCTTCAAAAGAAGCCGTTAGTCAAACAATTCAGTGGTTAGGTCCGGAGCATTTTTATAAAGATGGAAATGGGAAAATATTTTCTGTAATGCTGAAATTATTTGATAAAGGTGAGCCAATTGATACTGTATCCGTTATTGATTCTCTCAAAAAAAATAAAGATCTAGAATCTGTTGGTGGTGCATATTATGTGACTGGCTTAGTTGAATCAGTTCCTACGGCAGCCCACGCAGAACGATATTCCAAGATTGTGCTAGAAAAAGCTTTACTCCGGAATTTGATCAATTTATCACATGATATTGCAAAAGAAGCATATGATGACAGCCAGGAGGTAGGTGAAATTCTGGATACAGTGGAACAATCCATTTTCAGAATTACCCAGAATCGTTTGAAAGGAGGATTTAAGCACATTGATCCGATACTCGTTGAAGCATTTGAAAAATTAGAGCATATAAATGCTCAACCAGGTAATGTAATCGGCGTACCATCTGGGTTACTTGATTTAGATGATATAACATCTGGATTCCAAAATGGTGATCTTATCATTGTTGCGGGTCGACCGGGTATGGGGAAAACAGCTTTGGCTTTATCCATCCTAAGGAATGCGGCATTAGAAGGTGGTGTTGGTGTGGGAATGTTCAGTCTTGAAATGGCAAATCATCAATTGGCTATGCGTCTCCTTTGTGCGGAAGCCCGAGTGGATAGTCATTTTGTACGGACAGGCAACCTCCCCAAAACTCATTGGAAAAATTTAAGTATTGCCGTTGGATCTTTGGCTGTAGCACCCATTTATTTGGATGATACACCTGCTCTCACAGTATTAGAATTACGAGCGAAAGCGCGGCGATTGAAAGCTGAACACAATATCGGAATGATCGTCGTGGATTATCTACAATTGATGCAGGGACCAAAGGGTGTTGAAAGTCGCCAGCAGGAAATTTCAGTGATTTCAAGGTCATTAAAGGCTTTGGCAAAAGAATTAGATATTCCTGTTGTTGCCTTGTCACAATTATCTCGTGCTGTTGAACAACGGGCAGATAAACAACCTCAATTATCTGATCTTCGTGAAAGTGGGGCTATTGAACAAGACGCAGATGTGGTCATTTTCCTGTACCGTCAGTGGTTGTATACTCAAGATGATGAGGATGAAGGTAAAGCTAAAATTATTGTTGCGAAACAGAGAAATGGTCCTACGGGTGTTGTGGATGCTTCTT
>CAZCHA010000235.1:0-2302 GCA_964498175.1 uncultured bacterium | reverse complement strand
GGATATTTATCAGAACACCACCAATATCAAAAAATATTGTTGTAATCATTTTATTTAGAATGAATTAGGACAATCAAAAAAACCACGAATGTGGGGGTTAATTGTGCCAAAAGACCAGAATTATTTCAGTAATACCATTTTTTCATCTACCTGAACTCTCCTGCCGGTATGCTATGAATGCTATATTAAATAGTAATGGTTTAGGTTCGTCCCCATCGCGTATGGCGCATGAATCGAAGGACAAGAGCACGATGTATGTCAATAATCTCTTGTTGTAATTCTGTAAATACTTGCTCCCTCTCAAGAATGCCATTTTGTACAATGGAAATAACTGAAAGACGAAAGTCTTCTGCAGAAATACCACTGGTACCATCTACATAAGAATCACGAAGAATATCAAGCGATGTTTTAACATTGCTGTGAGATGTTTCAAGAATCGTAATTTGATCTCCAGTAAGTTTTAGTGCGCCTTGCATGGCCCGTTTAAGTTCATCTGGATCTTGGGAAAATCGTCCCCATCGACCACGACCACGACGCCAATTTATATCTCGTTCATCTCTTTCTGTAAGGAGAGTATTTTGTTGCTCCTCGGTTAAAAGAATTGCTATTTCTGCTCTAAACCATTCCATAACACTCATAAGTTCTATGCGCATGGTTTTTCGCTCTAGTTCTTCATTTTGATACCGCAAAATAATTTCGTTTACGAGGGTTAATTTTGTATCAATTATTTGTTGATACAATGGCAGCTGCTCTTCTGTCATTATAAACATAAGGCGATCATCCATACGTTGAAAATGCTCCAGTCGTCTGTGATGATAATCATTCTCTTCTGTGAGTATTTGTGAATCTATTTGCTGGTTTCTGGAAAGAAGTAGATCTTTTTGCTCCTGCGTCAATGATTGTTGTAGAGCTACTGCAAGTTCCCAAAGCGCCGCAGGATCAGGATGAAAATCTCTTCCTAACTCAAGCGATGACCTGGCACTACTTCGTTGCCCTGTATCTAAGTTAAGTTCATCATCTAAATCTTGAATGAGATATTCAAATTCCGGTGGATTCATTAATTCCTGATTATTAGAAAAGAATTCACAGCCTGTAAAGAATAATACTGTTGCTACAGTAATATAATAAATTGCTTTCATAATTGCTTCCTTTGGGGATTAATTACAGTATCAGACACAAATTCTATTAATAAGTTAAAATATATTCACCCGAAAAAATATTATTATTGGTGTTGCGCTCTCTAGCCTGATAAATAACTGCTATCAATAAGATTTGATCGGGAAATATTTAGGAAAGGCACTCCAATGTACCTAGGCTTAAATCTTCAGAATACCAATTAAAAATTTGCTCGGTACTTTAGGCCGATCCACACTTTACTATCTGGCATCCAATGACCTTTCAAATCAGCATTTTTATTAAGACCCGTTAATGAAACTCCAACATCATCCGACAAATTTAGGTTTAATGTATAGATCATATTCAAACCTGTGATATACTGAAGAGAAAATTCGTAAAAGGGCACCTTAGATATTTGAATAAAATCAAGAAAAGACAATTTTTCTATAAAGTTAGGCTTTTGCCCGATTTGCCCCAGCAAATCAAATCTGATATAACCTGAGTTTAATCTTGTAAAAGAATTTACATCATCATTGATGGATGAATATGTGAATTCTCCCACAGTAGTTCCACTAGTATCAAGAACTTCGTTGTAAACATCGTCAAAGTATGCTCTCTCATAGAGTTCTTGACCATCTGTTATAGCCTGTTTCCGTGTATCCTTCAATCTATGGGCCACCTTCATGTAGTGAAACCCAGGGGCCGCTGTTAAACGACCGATAAATGATATCTTAATGGGTACCTGAACTGTAGTGGCAATCAATGCGTAGCTATCCAATATATTCAAATTTGTAGTAGAATCGGCTACAGCCTTCCACTTTGTAGCATCAGGCTCAAGGTCCATTGGAGATGAGAGTTTATCTCCTGAACTTGATGGATAAAACGTGAACCCAATTAATCCATGGAAATCTGCTTTCGTTGAGAATAAATTTTCAATATTCCCTCTGGCATAAAGCCCTCCATATTCATCACTGAGCACAGAGTTTTTATTATCATAACCAACCGTACCAAAATCGAACGCAAATGGCATCCTGAAACCAAACTCCGATCGTTGCGTAGCTACACCCAGTTCACTCGAACCGCCCAGTTTACCGGGCAGGCCAATTAATTCATTTCCTGCGCGCATATTCGCAGCATACTGCAGCAGGTTGGATCGCATGGAAAGGGAAGACAGGGACAATTTAAA
>CAZCHA010000234.1:0-2320 GCA_964498175.1 uncultured bacterium | reverse complement strand
AATGATGGTTTCTCTGGAGGCGAAAAAAAGCGGAATGAGATCCTGCAAATGCTCACATTGGAACCTACACTTGCAATTTTGGATGAAACGGATTCCGGATTGGATATTGATGCACTCAAAATTGTTGCTGATGGCGTGAACAGATATAGAAATGCTGATCGTTCATTTCTCGTTATCACACATTACCAGCGTCTTTTAAAATATATTGAACCAGATTTTGTTCATGTTCTCATCGATGGACAAATTGTAAAATCCGGTGGAAAAGAATTAGCATTGAAATTGGAAGAAAAAGGATACAGCTGGCTGGAATCATGAATATTTCGGATTTTAACATTGAATTTGACAAAATGATCAACCGTGATTATTTCTCAGACAAGGTGCATCCCATGAGAGAGAAAGCATTTTCTAAATTTTTGGAAATTGGTCTCCCCACAAAAAAATGGGAAGACTGGCGCTTTACTGATTTATCATCCATATCTAATAGCAGCTTTCGAATATCTGAAAAACAAGATTCGCCAAATGGTGATGTTGATATTTCCCAATACCAGATTGATGACGTAGAAACGATTGTTATTTACAATGGCCATTATATAGAAACACTTTCATCTATTCCATCTGGTATACAATTATTATCAGGAGTGGACTATATAGAAAAAACAAAATGGGAATTCAAGTCTCCTGAAGACTCTCCTTTTGATCTGTTAAATACGGCATTCATGGATAGTGGCATGTCCATTGTTGTTGACCAAAATGTTTGTGTTGAAAAACCAATTCGGATGCTTTTTATTTCTTCCGGTTCAGAGAGTCTCATGGTAACACCCCGAATTCATATTGACCTTGGTGAATCTAGTTCTGCTACTTTTATTGAGGATCATAGGGGTGATTCAAATTCCTTTTTCCAAAATGGCTCAACTTTTGTCACTTTAGAACAAAATGCCCAATTAGATCATATAAGAATTCAATCCAATTCTGTTACAACTGCAAACATTGTAAATATTCAAGTAGAACAAAATGCAGATAGCCGATACACTTTTTTCCAATTTGCGGAAGGGAGCCAACTTGGGCGACTTAATATTTATAACGAACTCAAAGGTGATGGCGCTAATAGTGATATCAATGGATTGACTCTTTCAAACGGTTCCCAACATTTGGACAACCATATTATAACCGATCATCAAGTGCCACATTGTAATAGTTCACAAAATTTTAAAACGATACTTCAAGACCATTCTTCAGGTGTGTTTAATGGACGAACTATTGTCCGAAAAGATGCACAAAAAACCGATTCTAGACAATCAAACAAGAATCTACTTTTATCCAAAAGCGCCCTCATGAATTCGAATCCACAATTGGAAATTTATGCAGATGATGTAAAATGTGCACACGGATCTTCAACTGGCACCTTAGATAAAGATGCTCTTTTTTATCTCCGGTCCCGTGGATTGGATGTATTGTCTGCAAAAGCATTATTGGTCCGTGGCTTTGCCACTGAATTATTGGATCTAGTAAAACATGATGGTACTAGGGACTTTATCACAGGTCAATTTGACATTTGGCTCTCAGAAAATACAACAGCATGACTGTCCAAGAAACGTTACAGGATTTAAATGACCTTTTTTCCATTTTTGATAATCCAAAAGACAAGTTTATACAACTCATGGATATGGCAAAGGAATCTGAAGGATTGCCCGATTCTGAAAAAACCGATCATAACAAGATATATGGTTGTACATCTCAGGCCTGGGTTGTGGGAGATCGTGACGATAATTCAACTTTTATTTTTCGGACTGAATCCGATGCCATGATTGTAAAAGGTCTACTCGTATTATTAGAAAAAATATTCAATGGTAAACCCGTTGATGAGATTCTATCTGTGAACAGCACCGATATTTTGAATTCTGTCGGATTGGATGGCGCTATAACCAGTCAACGAACAAATGGATTTTCTAACGCTGTAGAAAAAATACAGGGCATTGTGAAATGAATCAAGTACCGAACGAAGCCATCCGACTCCTGCGAGATGTAGATGGCAACATGGTTCCATCCGGTGATGAAGTGAAATTGCTAGCCGGGAATCTTGTTCGTATCACCCAAGCCTTGGGCGGTAATTATACAATTTTGATCAATGGAAATATGGTTCAGATTTCTGCCGCTAATGCGGATGCTCTTGGATTTGAAATTGAAGAAAATTCTGAATCTGGGGAACCCAAAGGGGATATTGAGCAGCAAATTTGGGATCAGTTAAAAACATGTTACGATCCGGAAATACCCATTAATATCTTTGAACTTGGACTCATCTATGGATTGGATATTTCTGATA
>CAZCHA010000233.1:0-2324 GCA_964498175.1 uncultured bacterium | reverse complement strand
ATGAATACTGGATTTGCCGGGATCCAAAATGAATTATTTGGCTTTGATAATTCGATTATGGTTTTTGGTGATGCAAAAGAAATGCTTCAACAGCTTTTAAAGGATTTGAAAGAATTATAAAGTTTATTTCGAGATTATTTCTGTGTTCAATCATCATGATTTGCTACGGACAGAATTTAAAATACTCCACTTACTATCATCATAAAAAAACACTTTATGATGAACTTCCAAATACTGAAAATGAAATAATTTTTCTTGGAAACAGTATTACAGATATGGGCTCATGGGCTGAATTCTTTCAAAATCCAAATATTAAGAACAGAGGAATTAGTGGTGATATTACAGAAGGTATATTGTATCGAATTTCGGAGATTACTGAATCTCAGCCACTTCAAGTATTTTTAATGATTGGCACCAACGACCTCGCCAAAGGGAAAACAAAGGAATTTACATTTAACCACATCTGTAAAATAGTTAAAGAGATTAATATCCAATCACCAGAAACAGAGGTTATAGTTCAAAGTTTATTCCCGGTAAATTCTGAGTTTGAAAAATTTTTTGGACATACTGTAAATACAGAAAAAATTAAGTGGATCAACCAAGAATTATCTATCTGGTGTGCAAAAAATGAAACAATTTATATTGATATTTTTCAACATTTGAAAAATAATAATGATGACTTATTAAACACCTCATATACCTATGACGGTCTACATTTAAATGGATCAGGGTATAAGGTTTGGGCAGATGCAATTCGGCACCTTTTAAAATAAGTAAACTATCCAGATTTAAGTTTTACAACCCAAATGGTGTATATAGCGATGTAAGAATATTAAAGTATCTTATTATTCTTTACTAAAATCCACCATTTTTTTCGTTGTATTTGAATAGAGCCCTATGGAAATATATTTAGAACATACAGCCTCAGCATAGTCTTCAGAAAAATAACGGCCAACCTTAAATACTCGACCGCCTCGATCTTGAACCACATCCAACTCAGGTAGGATCTCTCCCACAGCATTAATTTGATCTTCACCCTGTGGGACTATATTTACCTCCCACATTTCAACTTCTCCCCCTTTTTCTAAACTGACATAATGAGCTATCATTCCTGTGAATTCTGCAACGGCCATGGCTTCTTCATCTGTTACTTCATCATCTGCTTCAGCCATCATATTGATTAAATCAACCAAACTTTCTGCCACATCAGTATCCGGACCTTCATCCAAATAAGATTGTACTATTGATTTCAATTCTACTAGGTTGGTAACTGTCTCAGGCTTTCCAGGTACCAGTTCAGGAATGTCAATATTCCATTTTTCAGCAAACTGATTAATCAAATCAATTTCTTCCTGAGCAATATCATCATCAATCGCTGCAAGTTTAACCAATATGTCAATTATTTTACGAGCACCTTTCGGCCGTAACATATCACTTAATAACTCGCCCGATTCTTTTCGTTCCAGGTTTAATGCCCGGCCTAAAAGAGTAAGAAAACTGACACCTCTATTGGTATCAACATAATATCCTGTACCAATCATGGTAAATACAAAAGCCAAACATAATGCAATGACACTTTTAGCTGCAGAAAAATAATCGTTTGTAATTAATAAACTATTCAAAAGGAATGGGAATCCAACTGCGAATCCCAACATAGCAGCAACGATAGAAATACTGTTAGCTACTTCTTCATTTTTACGCCGCTTCCAAATTTTATTTACTGTTAAATAGCCCTTTATCAAGGAGAATATCAATGCACTAGAGACAAGAACACCTATCAACTTTTCAAATAATGTTGCTTCCCCTACAGGAGATGCTTGCAAGATGTTCGTGCCTGCAATCATAAATAAAATGAATCCAATTAGAAAGTGATTATTACTTTTCATTTTCAGCACCTTTATTTTCAGCAAAGATTTTTTGGTAATGGTTTAAATACCTTAATTGTAAACAGTGAGAAAAATTAATGACTAAAGATTTGTTTTTAATGTTAATTCCAATAATAAATAAAGCCCCATACTAAATGCAGAGGGCTTTATTTAAGGCTTGATTCAATTTCTTTAATCAATAATAGATATTTCAACAGCCTTCTGACCACGATCGCCATCTATAACCTTGAACTCTACTTTATCGCCTTCCCGAACATAAATTCCTTCGGTTAACCCTGATTCATGAAAAAAATAATCATTTCCATCATCACTGGTAATAAATCCATATCGTTTACTCTTATTATAAAATTTTACTTTACCTGTTTGCATATTTCCCTCTGTAATTGAAATTATTGTTGGTAATCACATCGACCATTGTACCAAAAAATAGAGATGACT
>CAZCHA010000232.1:0-2340 GCA_964498175.1 uncultured bacterium | reverse complement strand
TGTAGATCAGTTGGTGGAAATGAGTCAAACCCGAGCCATTGGCCACGCTATTTATATGGCTTCGCAATTCATGATGAGAGACTCTGAACCCCTGCAAGACATTGTTGAAGCATTAGATGATAATTTTAGTCAAAATGGTCTCGATTCTCTAGACCCTTTTTATGAAAAAGAAAAGCATCCTGGTAATTATTCACGCCCCCGTAAATATGAAATTGCAGCAGCTATTAATCGGATGCGTTCGTTGAAAATTCTATAAAATTTAATCTATGAAGTCACCCATGGTTTCCCTTCTTCTTTTATTGGCTTCTCTTTATTTTATCGTAACTGGCTTTCTATTTATTGCCCAGTCTTCTTTTATCTTTTTTCCACGAAAAATCTCAGGATTTCAGCAATCCTTCCTGAATCAATTCATATCAAACGAAATCACGATTGAGCATAACGGGATTTCACTCCACGGTTGGTTTATTCAGCATGAACCCCATATCAATAATCCATTGATTATTTACTACGGTGGAAATGCAGAAGAAGTCTCACAGAATCTACATGATTTGGATAAGTTTGATAATTATTCTATTTTGTTCATGAATTACCGTGGTTACGGTAAAAGCGAAGGTCGACCGGGACAAGATGCTCTTTTCTCTGATGCGTTATTTATTTTTGATTACATCACAAATATTTACAATATTGATCCATCGAATATTTTCTTAATGGGTCGTAGTCTTGGCTCTGCAGTTGCAGTACATGTTGGGGGGCGGAGATCAGTAAAAGGAATGATTTTGGTAACACCTTTTGATAATTTAGTTAATGTTGCCAAAAATCATTACCCCATTTTTCCAATCAGGTATCTGCTCAGGCATCCGTTTCGTTCAGACCAAATTGCACCGGGAATCATGTGCCCAATGTTGGCCATTATTGGGAAACAGGATCGAATTATTCCCAATGAACGATCTTTAACTTTGGTGAAGCAATGGGGTGGAAACAGTGATCATGTGATTATTGAGAATACAGGTCACAATACAATCAGTTTTGCCCCGGAATACTGGCAGGCAATTCAAAATTTTCTATCAAAAGAAAACTAAAATATTTTTAGTTTCGGAGAGTTGTGCTCCAGACTCTGAGAAATAATTGATTCATTTTTTTTTGAATGGGTATTTAAATCTATTCTGCAAAAAGGACTACACTAGATTTTCCGCCACAATATCAGCTACATCCTTCACTTGAACTTCATCCCGACCCTCTGGTGTCATGGGGCCAAGACCCTGTTTCATCATTCCATAACAAAAGTTGCAGCCCGTCACTACAGTGTCTGCCTCGGATTCAATCACTTGCTCTGCCCTAACTAAATGTGTTCGCCCTTGGGTCTCTTTTTTCCACCATAAGGCACCACCGGCTCCACAGCAGAGGGTATTTCTACCGCTTTCTTCCATTTCAAGGAAATTTGAAGAGGCGGCCTGAATCGCTGTTCGAGGCTCATCCACTATGTCCAACATACGGGATAGATTACAAGGATCATGGTACGTTACTTTTCCACTTTCACCCATTTGAACCTTGATCTTTCCTTCATCTATCAAACGGCCAATTACCTGTGTATGGTGTTCAACTGTATAATTAATTGTACCATATTCACCGTATTCTTTCCCAAGATTAACAGCACAATGAGGACAAAGCGTTACAACTTTTTTGGTGTCTGAAAGTTGCTCCATATTATGATCACGAAGCATGGTATAGGTTAATTTATCTCCCAATCGATTTGCAGGATCACCGGAGCATTGTTCCTCAGCCAAAACACCATAAGTCACCCCAGCTACATCCAAGATCTTGGTAAAGTTTTCAACTGATTTATTAAAATTAGGATCCAACCCATGACGTGCAAAACACCCCAACCAAAGAACATATTCTTTATCAGGCGAAAAAACCGGAAATGAATCTGCAAAAGAGCTTGAAGATGCTCCCTCAGTATTTCCCGTTTCCTGCAGGTTGGTAAATAATTTTTGGTATTCCTGTGGAACTCTCCCTTCCACCAGGACTTCCAACCGTCGAATCTCATCTGACTTTTCCACATGATTCCCCACAGGGCAAACTTCGGTACATGCCTGACAGGTTGTACATTCCCAACCGGCTTCCACATTGATTTGATCCAAAACAGCAACATCTTTCCCTTCCAGCACAGGATCCCGTAAATCCATGATAAAATGGTACTTGGGATCCAAAATTCCACCACCACGATTTGCGGGACAAACATCCGTACAGCGACCACATTCCACACATGAAAAAATATCCAATGTCTGGTTTTTTGTTAATTTCGTCAAATCGTTCAGCATATTGTCCAATTCATCTTCA
>CAZCHA010000231.1:0-2360 GCA_964498175.1 uncultured bacterium | reverse complement strand
CTCTTATATAAATATATCCAATAGTTCACTCGACAATGTGGGTATTGGTGGTGATACTATTAGAATTACAGTTGCATTGAACGAACCTATCCTTGTGAATAACCCAACTCCTGTTTTGAATTTCACCTATGGTGACTCAGGCGATTCTGTTTTTAATGAGATTCCTATATCAACTGACACAGCATATACAGAATTTGTATACGAAATTGCATTACTGGATTCTGCCTACAATGATGGTCCATTGAATATAACATTAGTAGCCAAAGATAGATCGAACACTTATGTCACAAATTTTGTTAATAATACCTCATTTCTGGTGGACAATACACATCCCGAAGGTTTTACAACTGGCAATATTACAATTTCTAACGATTATCCATCTTGGTTTAATCATGAACAACCTTTTATCAATGCCTTAACAGATACAGTGTGGTTTGAGGTTCCGATTCAAACGAATGCTGAAGATCCTACATTACTTTATGGCGGTTATGTAAAACTTCAATTTTTTAATCGTACTCGCGCTGCGGACTGGGTAACAGTTGGTACCCAAGATAGTATACCTCAGCCTGGTGATCTGATATTTTATCGAACGATTAATGAGATTGTAGCTGCAATGCCTGTCGGTTCAAATCTTATGGAGGGTGATTCATTAGAAATCCGCGCAAGTATTACAGATCGTCATGGTAACCTGACGTATGGTACTGCAAGTGGAACAAAATTACATTATGATACAGTAGCTCCGGTTGTTGGGGACATAATTGGCGGGAATATGTTTAATGATACCCCTGGAGATTCTAACAAACTTTATTCTTTTGACGAATTATCGATTTTGTGGTCTGAATTCATAGAAGATCAAAGCTATTTTGGTGCCGAGATAGATGGTTATTTTTACGGAATTTTCAAGGTTGACACTGCAAGTACGGAAGAGGATTGGTTCTCCAACTTAGATACTTTCTTGGTTGAATTAAGTTGGCAAGAGGTAGGAGATCATCCAGATGAAGCTTTAGAAGATTCATACCATCTTGAACATAATGGGCAATATGTTGGGCATGTTATTGGCTTCGATGTTGCTGGTAATATATCTGAAACATTGCTTACAGACACTTTATTTCGTTTTAATACTCCACCAACTATAGAAGGACTAAGTGATACCGTCAAATTGGACGAAGATATTTTTTGGACAGATACCCTTACTCTGGTAGACCCTGATATTCATCTGTCGTCTGGTGATTCATTTACATACCAAGCCATCACCACTAGATTATTGGATGGTACCATTGTGGATGGTGTGACAATTGAAGCAATTGTTGATCCTTCCAATGATACCACAGCTATTCTAGCTTGGACACCCACCCAGGATGATACCGGTGCCTATGAAATCCAAGTTATTGTTATAGATTCTTCTGAACTGACTGGCACATTCATATTGCCAATGTTTGTTATAGCTGTTAATGATCCACCAGTCGTGGATATGGATTCTTTAAAACTTTACGTGGGTGATTCTATTCAGGTTTATGAGAACTGTCATACTTGCATTGTAATGCCTGGTAATAACCCTATATGGGAAGAAGACGATACCAATACTGTATGGATTAATCTCACAAGGTACATCGAAGATGTTGATAATGATGAACGAACCGAAATCACATGGCAAGCCGTCATTCTGGATACAACACAATTAGATGAAGATTTTCCATTGGGTCGTGTCATTGTTGGTCCCGGGACACCTTGGAGTGTTCATGCAAGGCTTTTGAGAGAATATCTAGGTTTTGACCTTAATCCAAAAGGAATGAAGTCTCCCGTTATTTCCAGGAGCATGGCCAACCAAATCAATGCAAGAAATAATATGTCCGATCCATTATTGTCTGTAAAATATATAACAGACCAAACAGACTCATTATGGGCTGGCTTTAATAGTGCTCCTAATTATTATGGCTCAGACCATCGTATAATTTTTACTGCACGGGATCTGGAAGGTTTGGACAGTAGCGGTACAGTAATGGTCACAGTTAAACCCAAGAATGATGCCCCCATTATTTCAGAGATACCTTTTACGGAAGTCACAGAAAATGATTCTATTTATTTGAAATTTGGATCTTTTACAACTGATGTTGATGATAGTGAGCTCACATTTACCGTTACGGCTACTACAAACGAAGATAAAATATCCATTTCACCATCGATTTATATGTCGTCTGACAGCAGTGATTCAGTATTGTTTTTGCCTGAAAAACTCTGGTCGCAGGAAGCAATAATCCAGGTGATTGCTACTGATAATCATGAAGAAGATGAAAAATCAGATACCGCTACTTTTATCTTGGATGTATTAAGAGTACCCCGACCTGAAATTAAGGTGGCTG
>CAZCHA010000230.1:0-2367 GCA_964498175.1 uncultured bacterium | reverse complement strand
AATTATATCCTTAACACATATGTCCAATGTTCTAGGAACAATCAATCCTATTAAAGAATTATCAGCGAAAGCACACAAAGTTGGTGCAATTATGATCGTGGATGGAGCACAAGGCGCTTCACATTTGCCCGTAGATGTGAAAGAACTTGGCTGCGATTTTTATGCTTTCTCAGGACATAAAATGTTAGGCCCAACTGGTATTGGTGCTCTCTGGGGAAAAACCAAACACCTGGAATCAATGGAACCATTTATGGGCGGCGGAGAGATGATAAATACCGTTAGCATGGAATCATCCACGTGGAATGATATCCCTTATAAATTTGAAGCCGGCACACCGAACTTTGCCCAAGCGGTTGGCCTTGGCGCTGCTATTGATTATTTACAGAATATCGGAATGGATAATATTGCTACTCATGAACAAATGCTTATTAAATATGCATTGGGGAAATTGAATCAAATCGATGGGTTAAAGATTCATGGTTCGGCGAAAGATCGGGGTGGTGTGATCAGTTTTAATATAGATGGGATTCATCCACATGATCTGGCACAATTCTTGAATGAAGATAATATTGCAATCCGTGTTGGACACCATTGCGCCCAACCTTTATTGAAAACGTTGGGCGAAACAGCAACGGCGAGATTGAGTTTTTATATTTATAATGATGAATCAGATGTGGATAAATTCTGTGAATCATTGGAAACAATAAAGAACTACTTTTAATTGCATTTTGTCATTCCAAAAATAGATGAGAAATTCCAGCTCTATTGCAGATATGACAGGCTAAAAAAATGAAAACAATTTTGTTAGACGATTTTTTAGATGGTGGTATTATCCGCGAGAAGTCATTTAGACAAATGGTAGATGATCTTGATTTCAGCCAGTATCAAAATGAAAAAGTCATTATTAAAGGATGTGCCAGCGTCACGGTTCCAACATGGGCTTATTTGATTCTTACGGCTCAACTTGCCCAAGTCGCAGATAAGATCTATTATGGTGAGCCACGGTATGCTGTGAAAGTATTTAACCGAAAAAAAAATTAATATTTTGGAAAAGAATTGACCATGAATGATCGTGTAAGTTGGGAAAAATATTTTATGAATATTGCTACAGAAGTAGCAACACGATCTACCTGTGACCGAAAACATGTTGGAGCAGTCATTGTTCGAGAAAAAACAATATTATCTACTGGATATAATGGAAGTATAAAAGGTCTTCCTCACTGTGATGAAGTTGGACATGAAATGGTGGATGGTCATTGTGTCCGTACTACACACGCAGAAGCGAATGCAATCGTGCAGGCAGCCAAAAATGGTGTGGGGGTAAAAGATGGCGAAATTTATGTGACAGCTTCTCCCTGTTATAATTGCTTTAAACTCATTGCTAATTCCGGAATCAAAACAATCTACTATGATGAATTTTATAGAGATGACCGCATTATCAATCATGCAAAAGAAGCAGGCATAGAATTAATTAATTTGGATTAAGCTTATTTAAATCATTTTTGATTTCCAGTATTTCACCCTTTGCAGTAAACAGCGATAATAGTCTAAACTTTAGGGTGAAACTCCTATACCCCATCCTTTTTATTTTTTCATTTCTTTCTGCAGAGATCTATGATGTGTCCATTCCTGAAAATGATACTGCTAGTTATAATTATGCGGATTTTCGGATGTGGGTTAGTGATTCCACGGACACCCTTCGAGGTATTTATTGGTTCATGCATCCTAATAATGGCGACTCTCGAAATATTGTAACTGATTCAGCTTACCAAGCACTGGCAAGTGGTCAGGATTTTGCACTCATGGGTGCCCATATTTTCAATATGCATATGAATACTGGTATTGGTGCTGCAGTAATTACTGCCATGGATTCTTTTGCTGTTTTGTTCCGCCACGATGAATTGGAATTTATTCCATTTTTCATTAACGGTTATTCCTGGGGAGGGCAATTTGCGTATAATTTCACAAAATGGATTCCACAAAGAGTGTTGGGTTTTATCACCCAAAAAGGCGGGTATCATGATACCACAGCTGCTGGGGATGCCATTGAAGTACCGGGGCTTATGTTTGTGGGGGAAAATGATCTTCCCTATCGCATCGAAAATTTGACAGGCATTTTTTTAGACCATCGCCCACTGGGTGCAAAATGGATCCTGGCCATGGAGCAGGATGTGGGTCATACACTGGTTACAGATTACCCTTTTTTAAACTCATTTTTCAATACGGTTGCTGATCTTCGACTTTCGGATGCAGTGAATGTATTTCAACCCATTACATTGAATACACTGCCAGATACATCGGGCTGGTTTGGAGATCAGAATTCTTGGATAATTGGCTCCTTTAATTGTTATGATGGTTTGATTGATT
>CAZCHA010000229.1:0-2389 GCA_964498175.1 uncultured bacterium | reverse complement strand
TTTACACAGAGATTGTGCTTTGCACGGAAGTTGGCCGGTTCAGATATCTTTCATATGGCTTTTTAAGCCATCGAAAGTTTGCCTAAAGAGTATTCATACTAGAGAAAAGAATTTGACAGATTCTTTTCAACCCGTCATCACTCACCATTCAAATTTTGATTCACCTAGAAAGAAAAGCGGAAAGGTCATTGTTATTGCTATCATGTCGAATGACATCAGTCTAAGAAATGTAAGAACTGGTTATCACGTGGGGCATGTTAAAATTCCGAAGCCAGGGTCAACGCTGATGCACGAAAAAAGAATCATGAATATTTTAAATGGATATGATAGTTTTGTTACAGGGTTTTCTCTCCAAAACAATCATGGTTCAGATTTTCGTCAAATATTAAACTTGATTCCTGCATCAACTTCAATAGATTTTACTTTCCCAAGAAAATATAAAAAAGGTGATGGCATCATAATTTCAAAAGATGTCAATCATATTAGATTGAAAAATATATTTATAGATGCTGGCTATGAATATCAAAAAGTAGGCAAAATACATTCAGAGTCAAATCATGTTTTAGATTTTGGTGATGGACAATCTAAAAAATGGCCCCGGGACGTTATACAAATATCAATTCATGGACAAAATGAAGATACTACCAATAGGAAGTATGAAATCAGGCCAGAAAAGAAGAAACAGCCCAAAAAAGTTAGTTTGGTCAATGTTGTAAAAAAAATGATTGCTGCAGGGTTCCCTAACAATCCAAAAAATGAATTACTGTACGACGGAGTGGGCCAGAAGATCAAGATTGGGGCCAATCATATCTATCAGCCAAATGAGCATGCATTATTCTACGGCTCACGATCTATTGCTGATATTTTACGACAATTAGCCATAGAAGGTTCAAATGTTGAATCGATTAGTCTAATCACAAATGTGGATGACCTGACTTTTCTCCAGGGACAACAATCCGTGATCCATGCTTTCGGATTGAGAGAACAGACACAAACCTACTTTCTCCAGGACCTGGAACGAAATCATCATCAAGTTATTTGCATTGGAGATAAAATTGATCAAAAAAAACTGGCACTAACTGAAAATGATTTTATTTCACTATTAGGAAATGTAAAAGGTGAGCTTGGCCATTCACTTTATGAAAAAGTAACTGGGTTCAAGAGTAACCAAGATCAACCCATTTTTGATAGTACACTAGAGTATAATATCAATCAAGCTTTAGTCCAGGCAGTTTCTAAAGGCGTAACCAAAAAAGTAGTTACACTTTCAAAAGGAGGTCTTACTACTGCACTTTTAGGCCTGTATCTGAAATTAAATTGCGAATACGGAATTAAAATTCATATTTCAAGAAAACTAAAGCAGGAAGAATTGCTATTCGGGGAATCTTTTGGAGCGGCTCTTGTTGTCATCGGTGAAAAAGAATTAATGGAATTTCAACGCATTTGTATGCTGCATGGAATTCCATCCAGCACCATTGGCCGCCTCCAAATAAAAAAAGAAATTTCAGTCAATAAACTATTAGTGATTCCTGAAAAAGTACTAAAGAGACTACCAGAATAAATATTGGATTCGTTGCTGATCCGTTACTTTAAATTAGCCCTGATTATTTTGGAAAAGTGACTCATATATAGATGTGAATAATGTCACTTATACTAAATTATTAATGCATTATAAATATAGTAATATCAATATATAAATATTTTTATTAAATAATAACTATAATATCTAATATAAAAAAAGTGGGGCAGAGTTCACATGACCCTCGGAGACAGTGAACGTCTACCCCTTCCACATACCAAAGGTACCAAACCAGCACCTTCAACTGTTAAAGTATCGGTTTATTTAATACAAGTCAAGATTTTTTTTTTACATGAAAAATAGGCATAAAAATTATGTTGGATCGTACCGGTGGAGGGGCTCGAACCCCCACTCCCTTGCGAGAAATGGATTTTGAATCCATCGCGTCTACCAATTCCGCCACACCGGCAAATGTTAGTGTTACTCTTTTAAAGCAAACTGAAATTACAGAATGTTATTTCATTGGCAAATAATAGTCCTTGGAAAATATGGAAAAACCTATCCAATATTAAAATCAAACTCAGGCAAAGAGTAGATAATATGGATCAAGGTTAAAAAGCAATACATTTAGATTATTTTTTCCAAAAATAGAATATCGGTCAGTTATAAATTTATAAATTATCAGTAGTGTGATTGCAATCACTAAACCAATATTACATGTTGTTAGAAAAATAGGTTTCTATTATATTCTACTGCGAAAGACATCCACACTGATTTAATAAGGAATTATGTGTGCATTTTTTTCCAGTAGAATTTGTGTAATTATTTTGTCTAAAGTTGATGAAATAAAAAACACAAATTTTCAACTGG
>CAZCHA010000228.1:0-2411 GCA_964498175.1 uncultured bacterium | reverse complement strand
TTACCCATTTTAGGGAATCATAATTGGATTGATGAAGAGCAAGTGTCCTTCGTGATGAATCCACCTGATAACTTTGCAATTGAAGAAGCATTGCTAATTAAAGAGAGAGCAGGTGATGGTGAAGTTGTGGTCGTGAGTATGGGACCTGCCCGAGTTCAAAAAGTTATCCGGGAAGGATTAGCAAAGGGAGCGGATCGAGGTATCCATTTAGAGGAAGATGGACAAATTGAAACCGACCCACTATCAGTTGCAAAAAGTATTTCTTCGATACTAAAGGAAGAAAATTTTGATCTGATCCTCTCAGGGCTCCAATCTGATGACACTGGTATGGGGCAGACTGGTATTTTGATTGGTGAAATGTTAGGAATGTCCACTGGTACTTTGGCTATGGAAACAGATGTACAGGGTAATGTGATCCGTGTGAAAAGGGAATTGGAATCGGGATGGTTTCAATGGGTGATATTACCCTTACCAGCCTCCATCAGTATTCAATCCGGATTGAATACACCTCGATATCCATCTTTAAGGGGCATTATGGGGGCGAAGAAAAAAGAGATTAAAGTTGTTTCATCTTCAGGTCATCAAACTGATTCAATATTACAATCAATTGATAAGGTGTTTGTTTCCCAGACATCCAAACAGACTGAAGTCATAGAAGGTGATGCAGATGCTGCAGTCATGCGCATTGTTGAAATTTTAAAATCAGATATAAAGGTTTTGTAGATCATGGATATACTAGTCGTATTGGAAGATAATCGTGGTTCCCTCCACCGAATGAGTAAGGAGGCTATTGCTGGCGCACAAAAAATGGGTGGTTCTATTTCTGCCTTAGCCATTGGATCAAATGCAGATACCTTGGCTGGAGAACTATCAGGTGTGGATATAACAGAAGTGATAACTATAAACCATGACCTTGTTTCATCCTATAACGCAGATGGATACTCAGAAGTGGTGAAACAGGTGATTGAATCTGAATCACCCAAAACCATTGTTGCTGGCCACTCTTACCAAACTCGGGATTTCATGCCGCGGGTAAGTGCTAAACTGGATATTCCCTTTATTCCGGATATTATTTCCATGGATGATGGGATTGTGAAACAAGTTTTAAATGCAAAGCTCAATGCATCTTGTTCGTCTACAGCTGAGCAAATGATTTTAAGTTTTCAATCAGCTGCATTCAGTGAGGAAAACATGGCATCGGGTTCATGCACATCTCGATCTTTTGATTCTAATTTGGATTCAGCAACTGTAAGGGCAGAATCGGAAGAACCCTTTCAAGAAGCAGTAGGTGGAGTAGATCTGGAATCTGCAGAATTGTTAGTCTCTATAGGTCGTGGTATCGAAAAGGAAGAAAATATTCAGTTAGCTTTTGACTTGGCAAAAGCACTTGGAGCGGAAGTATCTGCTAGTCGACCAGTGGTAGATTCTGGTTGGGTTGAACCGTTTCGCCAGGTTGGAAGTTCCGGACAAAATGTATCACCCAAACTCTATTTTTCATTGGGAATTTCTGGAGCAATTCAACATGTGGTAGGCATGAAAGGATCTAAAAATATTCTCGCTATTAATAAAGACCAGGATGCACCGATCTTCGAAATTGCAGATTATGCTGTTGTGGGTGATCTTTTGGAAATTGTCCCCAAGCTAATTGAAGCACTCCATAACTAATTTCACAACTGATGTCACCAGCCCATTTCTCTGTTCTTGAGAAAGTAATTCTCTTCGGATTAACCCTTATAGCGCTAGGTTCATTTACTTATGAGGTTTTAAGGCGGGTTTTCATTATACAGAAAGGGTTGGGTTCATTTCCTTTTGATCGCTTAGGAGAGCGCTTGTTCAGGGTCTTTCGGGAAGTATTACTCCATGAAAAAGTGATCCGGGAGCGTCCTTTTCCCGGATTAATGCATGCATTTGTATTTTGGGGGTTTCTGGTATTTGGCTTGGTGACCATTGACCATTTCGCAATTGGATTTTATAAGCCTATAATGTCTGAATCGGTCCACCATGCTTATTCCAGAATTGTCATTCCATTTGCGGTATTTGTAATCATTGGGATCCTGTCATTGGCATACCGAAGATTCATTAATCGTCCAATAGCGCTGGGCCAAATATCACCGACCTCAGGATTAGTTGCAGTATTTATTGTGATATTGATGGTTACATATATTTATGGTGAGACAGACCTTTCACCTTTAGTATGGAAAATAAATTGGTGGATTCATAGTATATTGATTCTGGCTTTTCTATTTTTAATCCCTCGCAGCAAACATCTTCATTTAGTATTGGCTCCATTTAATATTTTTTTCCGATCCTTTGATCAACCAGACCATACACCAGTTCATATTGACCTTGAAGGGGATGAAGATGAATTGGACAATATGCTGAACGATTTGACGAAATTAACAAAAAACCAG
>CAZCHA010000227.1:1174-2418 GCA_964498175.1 uncultured bacterium | reverse complement strand
CTGGCCTTCAAGAAATGATCTTCATCAGTGACCAATCTTTCCAGAACAGATTGAAATTCATCTTTCTTTTGAATGCAGAATCCACCACCATTATCTAAGAGTTCATCTGCTTCATGAGCATGATGATAATTTGGACCAAAAATCACTGGTAATCTTGCAATTGCTGGTTCCATTACATTATGGATTCCCGTGGAAAAACCACCGCCAACATAACAGATCTTTCCTTGCCAATAGAGTTTAGAAAGGACACCCACAACACTCAATATTACCAGGTTGTCTTCTGGCAAATCCAAAGTTTTCTTTCTTCCATATACAGATGACTCTAATCCAAATTTTGAGAATGCGGATTGAATGCGATTGATCTCAGACTTGGATGGTTCGTGCGGTGCATACAATATCTTTAAATCCGGATATGTATTCATTATTTTGCTCAATACAGGAATCAGAAATTCATCATCTTCTTTGTGTGAACTACCAATAATGATTCTATTTTTTCTGGATAAAACTGATAACTGACGTTCTTGTGTGAATTCATCAGCGGTTTTCATTACCATATCGTACCGAGGATTTCCTAAGGCTCGTAAAACTGATATGCTTGAATCACCTATAATAAACTGCATATTTTTATAATCTTTTTCTGCAACTGTATAAATTGTTGATATAGATTGATAAACCGATTTGTGAAAAGAAAAAAATCCTGATTTAAGTTTTAGGGATCCGTCTTTTATCCGTGCAGCAAAAATATTAGTATGGATGTTTCTTTTTTCAGCGATCCAAACCATATTAGGCCAAATGTCATAGGAAGCAAATATTACCTTTTTGGGTCGTGTGATTTTTAATGCTCTCCTGACAATCCATAAAAAATCAAACGGCATATAGATTCGGAGATCAATATAATCACTCTTGGCATTATCATATCCCGACGGCGAAGAAAAACTCACAATAGCAACACACTCCGGTTCAACATTCTTTAATCCTTCCAATACAGGCTTCACCTGATAGAATTCTCCCAAACTTGCTGCATGAAACCAATAAATATCTGCGTTAGTAGATATTGAATTAAAGTATTTTTTTAAATCTGTTTGGGAGCGAAATCGTCCTGCAACTCCTTGTCTAAATTTTGAGTTAAAAATAGAAAGAATCGACCCAATAACAAAAATTAAGGGATAAAAAATAAAATTATAACTAATAAACCAAATCAGCTTCATATTTTATACCGAGGGTACTGATTGAATAACATCAGC
>CAZCHA010000227.1:0-1074 GCA_964498175.1 uncultured bacterium | reverse complement strand
AAATGTTCGTGATACATTTTTCTAGTGGAGAAATCATCTGCAAATATATTTTGGTGGAATTGAAATAACATAAAACGATTCCATCTTGGTTTTTTTAACTGCAGGACTGGCCTTGTCGTTCTGAGAGTAATAATATTTGAACGAAGGGAATTATGAAGATCAAATATGGTGGAATAATTCTGTTTTCGAATGTAATCACTAAACTCCCAAAGATTCGTTCCTGTCATATTTTTACTCAATGGGATGAGTCTATCTATATCAGGATGAAATTCTAGAAGAGGTACAAAGTGCTCCAGCGTTAAATAACTGATTTGTGCATTCGGAAACGCATTACGGATCGTTTTCAATGGAGATGTGGTAAGTACAATATCTCCGATTGAACTGAATCTGATGATCAGAATTTTCTGATCGAAAGCCATGGCTTTATTTGACCCGGAGTGCGTTAAATGCGACGAGATCAGATAAGGATTGTTTTACAGGCGTGTTTGGGTAAATCGAAATAGCATCCAAAGCTTTATTTGAAAAATCATCTAATTTCTTTTTTGAATATTCGAATCCACCTGATTCATCAATCATACCACGAATATCTGTCAGAATCTTTTTAGTTTTCTTTTTTGCACTCATTAATTTTTTTAACTGTCGATTTTCAGATTTTGTCATTTGGGAATAAGAAAATATTAAAGGCAGTGTCAACAAGTTTTTTTTCACATCTCCTCCACTATTTTTCCCCGTATCTGTTTCTTTTCCTAACAAATCAAAAAGGTCATCTTTGATCTGAAAAGCCATACCAAGGTTTTCCCCAAAATTAAAAGTAGCTTTCCTGTCCTGATCTGTTTTGGAGGTTGTGATTGCCCCCAATTCACAACTGGTTGCAATCAAGGAAGCCGTCTTCTGGTTAATCATATCAAAATAAACATCTTCTGTCATTGATTTTGTGATACTTTTTTCAATTTGTAGAATTTCACCTGCACTCAATTTTTCAGCCGTATTGGAAATTTGCTCTAGGGCATCAAAATCTTTAATACCAATCATATTAATGAGTGCTTTACTTAAAATAAAATCACCCATCAAAAC
>CAZCHA010000226.1:0-2422 GCA_964498175.1 uncultured bacterium | reverse complement strand
ACGGATGAATTTTATAGTTTCCGATGGGAAAATCCACCACCGAAAGGCATGTACTTTCTTTATGAAAGTAAATCTATAAATTGGGTTCCCACAGAGAAACAATTAGATGCTTTCCCAATCTCTTATCTGGCGAGGATGAAGGTGGATGAGATTGTAGAGCCTACCACCGCATCTACAGAAGATGAGCAAGTGTATAAAACCGTCCCAGTGTTAGAGAGTCGTGACGAAAGTTTATGGATCTATGTGAATGACCCACCAAGATTTTTAACCCAGCCTACTATCACAGAATTTATCGCTGGCTCAACATTCAGGTATGAGCCTGTAGTTCAAGATCGAAACAAAGATGCTACCCTTCGTTATGAATTGGAAGTGGCGCCGGATGGAATGACTTTTGATAATGGCGTCTTATCTTGGAAAACGGACAGTGTCCATGTTGAAATTTATGACGTGCGATTGGTTGTAACAGATGGTTTTGAAAGAACAGCTCAGGAGTTCCAGCTTTTTTCACGGGCAGGTGTAAAAATTCTTTCTAAGGCATCTGTAAATGCATCTGTTGGAAATCCATATAATTATAGTGTTAAGGTTTGGCGCCAGCGCCCAGATGAAAAGATCAGCTATAAATTATTTTATGGTCCTGATGGGATGAGAATGGATCCGTCTGGTGCCGTTTTATGGACGCCGAATCCAGTGCAGGTTGATACTGCAAAATATGCTATTGTGGTGAGTCATGGTGTGGCAACCGATACACAATATGTGGATCTTTTTGTCAATCATCCACCAATTATTAAATCGTTACCAAGTCCCATGAACAAGGTTAATGTGGGCGGAATCTGGGATTTTGAGTTGGAAATAGAAGACCCCAATAAGAATGATCAATTGGTTTATACAGCCCATGAGTTGCCTCAAGGTATGCGCATGGATCCACATACGGGTCGCTTGAGATGGGAACCAACTATGAATGAATTGGACTTCCATACTTTAAAGATTGAAATATCGGATGGGCATGAAACTCGAATGATTGAATCAGACTTTTTTGTTAATGCACCGATACAGATTGTTTCAGTTCCAACCATGTCTGCTACGGTTGGCGATGAATATTCTTATCGCATCATGGTGAATGATAAAAATAAAGGCTCTCTCCTGCCATTTAATCGTGTAGTGAAAGTTGAAAATATTTCTGCAATTCGTATGTATTCCATCAATATAACCGATGATGTTGCCCTATCAAATGTAGATAGGTTCTTGGGCGATTGGCATAATGCTGATGCTATCTATTACGTGGATCCAAAATATCCAGCCGATTCACTTGTCTCTAGACTTAACATGAAAAAATATACTCACTCTGTTTTCTTTGAAGATGATAGGTTGTGGGTGATCTTGGAAACGATTGATGGCCGTACTATTAAACTAAGAGATTTCCTTTGGGAATTTTTTCATGGCGGGAAAGGGAAACCGCCCCGCGTGGTGGTTGAACGTGTGAATCATGTAAATTTTTCTCTCTTGGATTTCCCGGAAGGAATGGAGGTAGATAATGCATCGGGCACACTTCGCTGGACACCATCAGTGAATCAAACAGATGCACACCGTATCACTGTTGTTGCATCAGACGGTTATACCAAAGACGAACAAACCTTTGAAATTTATTCAAATCATTTACCTACTATCGTTTCTAATCCACCCCATATGGGTCTAGTAGGAGAGCTATTTAAATACCAAGTTCGCGTGGATGACAATAATGAAAATTCTCAATTGGAATATACACTTATGAAAGGGCCTCATGGTATGCAAATGGATCGCCACGGAAAAATTCTTTGGGTTCCAAAAGCAGCACAGATTAATAACAATTCATTTGAGGTTGCTGTAAGTGATGGGTATGGAACGGATGTACAGAAAGGGAAAGTATTTGTAAACAATGCACCAACAGTGATTTCCAATCCCAAACCTGTTGGACTCACCGGACATAATTGGCGTTATAAAATGACATCAAAGGACTTGAATGGGGATAAAGTGGCTTATCGCGCCGTTAGACTACCCAAATACGCCGATTTTGATAAAAAGAAAGCTATCGTTGAATGGACACCACGCAAGAACCAGATGGGTATGAATGATTTTATCTTAATGGCAGTGGATGAACACGGCGCCACATCAACCCATGAATTTCAAGTTCATGTTTTTCACGATCCAAGCTCCCAACAATTGGTGAACACAGGCTGGCCACTAATGCTCACTTTCGTGGGTGTTGTATTCGCTTGGGGAATGGCACAGATTTAAAAGTATTTTCCTTTTTATCTAAAAAATGATGAGGCACTCTATTTAAGTAAAATCATTTTTCTAGTTTTGATAAACCCTTCTGCATTAATCCTGCAAAAATACACACCTGTCCCTACTGTTCTTCCAAATCTATCTTTCCCATTCCAAACAA
>CAZCHA010000225.1:0-2471 GCA_964498175.1 uncultured bacterium | reverse complement strand
CAGTTGAGTTAAACTTTACAAACTGTGCCTGACCACTCCCCGGTCCTCCAACCGCATAGTAAAAACCATTGCTATGTTCAATAACATCCTCATAGTAAGGGTATGCTCCATTCTCGTGGCTCGTATTCTTCCACTCTTCAACGCCATTTGAATCGGCTTTTACGATACCCTCCCAACTTGCATATAGGTAGCCACCATCGCTTGTTTGAATCACGGCACGAGTATAGCCAAAATCGCCTAAACTATATGTATTTTGCCACTCCTCATCGCCGTACTTGTCTAGTTTAAGTAGCCAAGCCTGCCCACCTTGGCCTCCAGCTATGATATAACCTTCATCTTTTGTCTGTCTAACTGCACTTTTTATATTTTCAATGTTTTTTTCAAAGGTAATGATCGGTTCAGGTATCTCTTCTGATGAATTTGGATCTTCTCCACATCCCCAAAAACATAGTCCAATAAATAACAAAAATAATATATACCTAACCATATCAAAATCTACCCATCATTCCGCAAACAAAAACCCCCACGAATGTGGGGCCATCTAGTCAATTTGGATTATTGATAGGGGATTATCTTCTATCAAATTAAACTGTTTTTCGGTCATAGCATTAAATCTTTCAAATTCTTTATTTACAGCGTACTTCGATATTTCCTGCTTTATTTCAAGTTGATTTAATGAATCCCAATGATTAATTGCCTCATTTACTGTTGATGGGAATTTTCTCGCCATTAAGACTCTTTTTACAACTGGATTATTTGAAAAATTAATGTCTTCTGGAATTGTTTCTTTGCCGCCGCGCCCGAAGGATGATTCAGAAAAACACACACTTCTTGCTTTATTCATTTTTTCAGAATCATACTGCTCAATAAAATTGACCGCACGGTGAGTGGCCTGGCAATACCCTGATAATAATTTTTGTTTACCACTAATTTTGTTTTTCAGCTCCACACATAAAAATTGAGACAATTCAGTAGAATATAAAATGAAATCTATAGATACTTCATTCCACTTACTTTTGTTGTTATTAATAAGCCATGAAGGGAACATAAGCTCCCAACACACTAATTGATATTCAAAGTCATTAAATATGAAATTTCCAGCTCTCCACTTAGTGGACAAATGATCCTGGAGTTCCCATTCATTCATTGACAAGATCTCCAACTGCTTTTATAAAAGCACTTTTATTACCAAACAGTTCATCAGGTTTGAAACGTGGATATCTTAAATCATCTTTAATTGGAAAGTCTCTTTTTAGGAGAGTTCTAAATTTATCCCGATAGGTACACATTTCTTCATTATCCTCTAACCAACCCAAGTTTATTGTAACATCACCACTTGTATAAATTGTAAATAAAGTACGATCCGATATTTTTTTACAGACCAAACCAAAGCTACCATAGATCGCCCCAGTACCCCATTTTAAAGAACCATTATTTTCACAAAAATCTAAGATTTCTTTTAAAACATCTGCTTGATGCTTATTGAGATTATTTGAAATTGTATCTATAAATTTCTCCCGATTCCATGTGCTTCTCTTACTTATGGCGCTACCAGACTTCTTTTCCTGTGTTTTCAAAGTTTGCCCAATGACTCTCGGTACCATTGTTTTTTGATTTTTGCCAACAAATTGTTTTATTTCAACAGCAAGTACCTCAATTTTATTCATGTGTTCATTCAGGAATTCTACAATTCTTTTTAGCTCATAGGGTATTTTATCCGCTACAAATAATAATCTCAGTTTCCCTGTATCAAGATTAGTTTTGACTTTTTCCCAATACTCTTCATAAGAACAATCTGGTCCTAAGTGAGATTTAAGTGTTTGTTCAAAATCTACTGATTCTTTTTCACATCGCACTTCATACAAAGATTTAATTGTATCAACAGACCAATAGCTAACCGCATTTGCTGCATAATCCAACATTTGGCCAACTACTTCTCTTCTAATCCTGGTATCGGTACTTCTTTTTACTTCAATCAATGTAGGAATGCCATCCTGATCCAAATAAAGGTGATCTAAAGACCAGCGCCCGCCACTATTTTCACTATCAGGGATTGCTGCTTCTCTAGCCACCAAAATCCACTTTCGCGGGCTTAGTTCATTGATTTGATCACCGGGTATAAGTTTTGGATATTTCTCTAAAAATTGTTGCAGCAAATCTTCAGAATCGTAATCTTTTTGAGACAGTTCCACTAATTCGCCATTTTCTTGAATTAAATATATTTCTGATTTCATATTTTTCTTTTTACAAATCTATTAAATAAACTTGAACATCAAGCCTAAGCCATCCCACAACCCAATTTGTTTCATCTACCTAATCTACACATCCTCTCACAAACAAAAAACCCCACGAATGTGGGGCTTGATGTCAATATAAAGTATATTAATCATGTACTGCAATTTTCATTTCTATGGGTTCATTAGGATTGTCATGGCCATCACTGATCAGGTTTAGGTAGTTTATTGCTTGAT
>CAZCHA010000224.1:0-2472 GCA_964498175.1 uncultured bacterium | reverse complement strand
AAGCAAAACACAGATTTTGTCATCCAGACACCTACATCCGTGGCATCGGTAAAAGGGACGGATTTTTGGCTATTAACAAACCCCATCTCTGGGGATGAGATCATCGGTATTGAAGGGGTTGTGGGATTAATGAATAGTGAAACAGGCCAGGAAATTGAAGTGAATGAAGGAATGTCTGGAATATCTACTCCAAATGGCAATCTAAGTGTAAATGAAACTGATCCTAGTTCAATCCCCGAAGATCCAAGTGCTACTCAGGAAGGGCCATCTCAAATTAAGATCTATTTAGAAGGTCCAAATGGTGAACAAAAAGTTATGATTATTGAATATCAATAATCTTTTTCCTTCCCGTTAAAATCTAATAAACTTCGCCCTATGCGAAACCGCACTTCACAGAAATTATTTCTGGCGTTCTCCCTATATATTATTGGGTGGAGTTTTCCTCAAACTAGTCACTTATATTATCATGAAACTCCCAAGGAAGTTTATGAGGGGAATGATATCATTATTTCTCAACTTATGTTTACGCAACAACCCATTGCATACGGGGTTCTTTTTTTTCGGGATAAAGGTGAATTGAGTTATCAGGAAGTTCGTATGGTTTTTGAAGGAGGAAAATGGGTAGGGGTAATACCTAGACATCGTGTTACTGAAGTTGGCATAGAATATGTAACTATTTTAACTACAAGAAATGGCGGGCGTATTGCTCTTCCCTTAACTAATAGTCCATTTGATACTCCATTATCCATCGGAGTAAAGCGATCACAGATTATGCAGAAAGAGGATTCTTTCACTAGTGGGCAAATTAAGAGTAGTACGGGATCAGGTACGGATTTTGTAGAATCGGATATTTTAATATTATCCCCGGAAGATGGATCCATGAATCGACCTGATGAGATAGTGATTTCTGCTTCGTTGTTTAACGCGGCCAATGTCGATCAAAATAGTTTCCAGATTTTGATTGATGGGAAAGACTATACAGATCAGACAATTGTTTTTGGCGATGTTTTATCCCTAGTCCCAGAAGAAGAATTGGATGTTGGCTTACATCAAATAAAACTTTTGTTTAAAACAACATATGGAATTGATGTCATGCCTGTAGAATGGTCTTTTAATGTTAATAAAGGGATGGCGAATACTGCACAATCTTTCATTTACAAAGGATCGTTAACGGCAAAAAGATCATCTAGTAGTGCATCGTCCATATCCATTGAAGAGAGAGAAAATTCTGGAAAGATTGATGGAGAATTAAGTTGGATCAAGGCAAGATATTCTTTTCGTAATTCCAGTCGAGAATCAATTTTTGGCCAGCCATTGAACCGTACCAAGCTTACGCTACAAATTACTGATTATCTAAAGATCGAAAATGGTGATGTTTATCCATCTGTTTCCCCGTATGTCTTAGATGGGAAGCGTGTAAAGGGGCGAAACATTCAAGCGAATTATCAATATGGATTTGGGTTCGATGGGTTCAATATATTTGGCAGAGACTTTTTAGCATTCGATATAAATGGCACCTTCGAGTTTCAATCTGTGAGTGGACAATTCACAAGAGGTATACAATATCAAAATGGAATTGATGGTGGATATGAATTGCTATCCGATGATATAAAATACGACGAGGATGGAAACCGTATATTTAAGATAAACCGAAATGGTTACACATTTCCTCGAGATGTTATTGCTGCGCGTATGGGGTTCAGTTTATTTAATAAGTACAGAGGAGGTTTTCATTTTTTAAAAGCCAAGGATGATTTTGAAAAAATTAATTCGAGAGCGCCGTCATCAAGTTTGATGACGGTTGACACTACTGTCCTTGGTGATAGTACGCTTCAATATTATACCTTAACCCAATTAATTGATTCGTTGAGCCTTTTGGGTGATACCGTCGCCATTAAAAGTAAATATTGGGATGACGGGTCTCCCCAGGAAAACCTTGTATTGGGATTTGATTTTGAAGCAGCCTTGGATAATAGAAAAATATTATTCCAAATGGGCTGGAATCTAAGCATGACAAATTCAAATATATGGGCTGGAATCGCAAATAAGGATTCCCTCGACCTGATGATGGATACACTTAGTGATGGAATGATTATGGAACAATATGATGTGACAGATATTGGAAAAATGATAGAAGATTACGAGGATATTTTCACCATTCATCCTTTCTACATGTCGCCAATTGCACCTATAGATCCCCTTGTTGCAGAGAAAAGTGCATTTAGAGCTTTTATGAATATGCCTAGTTCGGCATATTTTTTAAGAATGAAAGGTAGTTATTCTTTTAATAATTTATTGATAGAGTTTCGTCAACTTGGATCAGAATATAAAAGTTTTGGGAACCCATATCTTACAAATAATATTCGTGAGTTTACACTTAATGATCGACTATCATTGTTGGGGAGGAGGCTAATGATGGTGGCAGGATATAAATACAGGGATAACAAACTATCGGAATTAATTGCTAATCCA
>CAZCHA010000223.1:0-2484 GCA_964498175.1 uncultured bacterium | reverse complement strand
CTGGAATGAAAAGTATCGGTCAACCATGGGGTCTTTCTGAGAGAAGAGATGCTCAATAGAAAAATCAATTCTGAGGTTTGGAATAAAAAGGGTCCAAAACAGTGTCAACCCAGCGACCAGAGTAAGGGTATTTCTTGGGTATTTAAGGATTATCTGAAAAAACTTATTCAACATTTTAAAAAATATATTAAGAAAATTATTGTTGTATGTTCAGGCGACAAACATCAAGATGTAAAAAGTATCCAAACATACATGGAAATCAAAATATTAGTATCAACCAAAGTAGCTTAATGAATAAAGAATATTATAAAATATTTTATTCATACAATCATTAAAACTTAATTGATTTTAATCGATTTGAATTTCCTACTACACTTATGCTTGAGAGTGCCATGGCAACCTCTGCTATCACAGGATGGAGTAAGCCGGCAAATGCTAAGGGAATGGCAACAATATTATAAATAAAAGCCCAAAATAGGTTTTGTTTTATTGTATTGAAAGTGGCATTTGCCAATTCAGTTGCACGTAGTACTGCGCTTAAATCACTTTTGGCTAAGACAATTTCTCCTGTTTCGATGGCGATATCTGTGCCACTGCCCATTGCGATTCCAACATCAGCCTGAGTGATAGCAGGTGCATCGTTAATACCGTCCCCCACCATTGCAACCACAAACCCTTTACTTTGATAAGAATTTACAATATTGGCTTTCTCATCAGGAAGAACTTCTGAATGGGTATGATCAATATTGAGTTGTTTGGATAAGGAATCAGCAATTTCTTTTTTATCGCCGGTGACCAAAACACATTTATATCCGGCTAATTTTAGGGATGAGATCGTGTCTTCAGAATCGTGACGAAGTGCATCTTCAATTTCAAAAATACCGATACATTCATCGTTTAATGCAAGGAAGACAGGTGTTCCTGTCAGATTTAATTTTGTGGTAGAATATGTAAAAGATGCGCTTCCAACTTTGAGTATTGCGTCCCCATATTTTCCTGAAATACCTTTTCCGGGAACAACTTCGATTTCTGTTACGGGATCCAACCCCATCTCTTTTTCTTCAGCAAGTTTTACAATAGATTTTGCAAGGGGATGAGTGGACTCCTTTTCCAATGATGCCGCCATTCGGATGAGATCATTTTCCATAATTCCAGAAACTTGATGCACGTTTTTTACAACTGGTTTTCCGCTAGTGAGCGTTCCTGTTTTATCAAATAGAATCATATTCACTTCATTGAGTCGTTGAATGGCAGCTCCATCCCGAATGAGAATTCCATTCTCTGCTCCCAGTCCGGTTCCTACCATGAGAACTGTGGGAGTAGCCAACCCAAGAGCACACGGACAGGCAATCACCAAGACCGCTATTAATGCGTAAATTGCCATACCCATGGGTGATAAATCCAAATTTATCCAAGGAAGGATATCAGAAAAAAACAATGCTAATTGTTTTATTTGGGATGGGAAAATATTCCATACAAGAAAAGTAGTTGTGGCTAAAAGCAATACGATTGGAACAAAAATAGCCACCACTTTATCTGCGAAAACTTGTATAGGCACTTTGGTTGTTTGTGCATGTTCCACCATTTGAATTACGTTTGAAAGAAACGTTTCAGATCCGACTTTTGTTACTTCTACTTTAAGTGTGCTATCTGCACAAATGGTTCCGCCGATAACATCATCTCCTATGTTTTTTGTGACGGGGACAGATTCTCCTGTTACGATGGATTCATCTATCGTAGCACGTCCTTCTGTGATAACTCCATCCGTAGGCACAGCTTCTCCAGCACGAACGATCATGATTTGTCCTACAACAAGACTTCGCACATCAATGTGAACTTCATTTTTTTCCATATCTAAAACGGTGGCTTGTTTTGCTCCAAGGCTCATTAGTTTTTGGATGGCCTCGGATGATCTCCCCCGTGCCTTTGTTTCGATATATCTTCCAGTCAAATGAAAGGACATAATCATTCCCGCAATCCCAGCAAAAGAATGAATCTCTATATAACTGTTTATGATACCTGTTGAAAGTGCAGCCAAGGATCCAAGCGCAATCAAAACATCCATATTGGGTGACAGATAGATTGCAGATTTCCATGCACTCATTATTGTTACTCGTCCAGGAACAAAACAAACTATAGTACTCAAAATAAAAATTCCAAATTCCATTCCTTCCATGGATGGCCAAGCTTTGCCAGAAACCATGTGAATTCCCATCCAAATCATTGTTGGAATTGTAAAATACCATGAAACTTTCATTTGGGAAAAAGCAGTCTCTACTTTTTCATCGGTCTTTACTTGGAGATCAAGGAGTTCTTCCGACTTGAGCAATTCTGCGTCATATCCGGTTTTTTTCACTGCTGAAAGAAGACCCTCCGAATCTACAGATCCGGAAATAGTGGCTTTTTCTAAAGTAAGATTTACAATTGCATCTTCCACGCCATCCACTTTTCGCAAAGCGCCTTCTACGGAGCCCACACATCCTG
>CAZCHA010000222.1:0-2514 GCA_964498175.1 uncultured bacterium | reverse complement strand
ACTCCCGACACCTGCGGTGTAAACGCAGTGCTCTAACCAACTGAGCTAATCGCCCTTGCTTTTAGCTGGCGAAATTAAATATTACTTTTAGGATTTTTTAGATTTTTTTCCGGATTTTAAAACGCCTACTACAGCCACTTTAAGTACATCATTTATCTCTTTTGCAAAGTGAAATGTTAAATCTTTTGCTACGTGTTCAGGGACATCTTCAAGATCTTTTTTGTTATGATCTGGCAAGATCACTTCTTTAATCCCTGAACGGTGGGCTGCAGTAACTTTCTCCTTTACACCTCCAATGGGAAGTACATTTCCACGTAAGGTGATCTCACCTGTCATGGCTACTTTTTCCTTTACCGGAATTCCAGACAAAAGTGAAACAAGAGACGTAACCATACTCACACCAGCAGATGGTCCATCTTTCGGGATTGCCCCAGCTGGAACATGAATATGAATATCCGTATTTTCATTGAAATCCGGATCAAGCCCGAATTCTTCAGCATGGGAACGAACAAAAGTTAGTCCTGCAGTGGCAGATTCCTTCATCACATCACCAAGTTGCCCTGTGAGTGTCAATCGACCTTTCCCTTTCATTTTTGTTGATTCTACAAACAGGATATCTCCGCCAGCAGCTGTCCATGCCAATCCCGTAACCACACCCGGTTTGGTGGTACGCTCTGCTAGTTCGGAATGAAATCGGGGCGCACCAAGATATCCACCTACTTTTGCTTTGGTAATCTTTGTCTTTTTTGATTCTTCTTCCACTAATTCTCTGGCTACTTTTCGCAAAACATTTGCAATTTCACGCTCCAGATTTCGAACACCTGCTTCACGAGTATATGAGCGGATCAATTCTTTTACAGATCCAACATCAAAGCTAACTTGTTCTTTCGTGAGACCATTTTCTTTAACTTGTTTTGGAAGAATATGCCGTTTGGCAATCTGAACTTTTTCATCTTCAATATAACCGGTAAACTCAAGAATTTCCATTCTATCCCGAAGTGCTGGAGGTATAGCATCCTGATAGTTTGCAGTAGCAATAAACATAACATTGCTAAGGTCAAAGTCTACTTCCAAATAATGATCACTGAAGGAATGATTCTGCTCAGGGTCCAATACTTCCAATAATGCAGAAGAAGGATCCCCACGAAAATCTGCTCCAAGTTTATCAATTTCATCCAACATGAAAACTGGATTATTTCTCCCAGCTTTTTTAATGCTTTGAATGATTCGCCCAGGTAAAGCACCAATATAGGTTCTGCGGTGACCTCGTATTTCGGCTTCATCCCTCACACCACCAAGGGATAATCGCACAAATTCACGGCCCATTGCTCGTGCGATTGATTTACCTAAAGATGTTTTTCCAACACCAGGAGGACCACCAAAACAAAGGATGGGGCCTCTAACTCTACCATCTGGGTCTTTTTTTTGTTTCAAATTCCGTACCGCCAAATACTCGATAATCCGCTCTTTAACTTTGTCCAATCCATAATGGTCTTCATCTAATATTTTCATAGCCTCTTTCAAATCGATCCTATCATCGGTAGACTTGCTCCACGGTAAATCAGATAGCCATTCGATATAGGTCCTAGAGACGTTATATTCAGGAGATTGGGTCGGAATTCTCGATAAACGATCCAATTCCTTCATGGCCACTTTTTCTGCATCTTCCGGCATTTTGGCTGCTTTCAATTTGTCTTCTAATTCCTTGGTTTCAACGGACCCTTCATCTTCGCCTAATTCTTTTTTAATTGCTTTCATTTGCTCACGCAAATAATACTCTCGCTGGGTTTTAGTGATCTCATCATGGACCTCTGATTGTATCTCTTCACCCAATTTGATTCGCTGAATTTCCCGGGAGATCAAATTCAGTGCTTTTTCAATCCGTTTTTTCACATTGAGTTCTTCTAAAATTTCCTGCTTTTCCTGGTTTGATATCGTAATTACAGAAATAGCACGATCTGTCAGGCGATTGGGTTTTTGAATGTTTTTCAACATCCCAGAATGCTCTTCGGTAAGATTGGGCGCCACTTTCATCAATTCATCAAATGCCTGTCTCAAATTTGCTGCCAACGCATCCACTTCCAAGCCATCTGTTATTGGTTCGTCCTCCATTGATTCCACAGCGGCAAAAAAATATGGTTCTTGATTAGTGTATTCCAATATTTTTACTCTTGAAATACCTTGAACAATAGCAGATTTACTATTATCTGGCATATCAAAAACTTTCAATACTTGGGCAAGGGTGCCGTATGCGTAAAGGTCTGAAGATTTGGGATCCTCAATAGACCCGTCTTCCTGCGCTACCACCACGATATATCGTTTTTTAGGATCCAAGTCATTAATGAGTTTTAAGCTTCTTTCCCTGCCAATATATATTGGAATTACTTGCTGGGGAAACAACACCGTATTACGCAATGGCATCACTGGATATTCGTCTGCACCCTTTATGTTAAAATCTTCGATTTGTTTATCTGTTAATTTTTCGTTCATGGTTGTCCTTTAGACAAAAATTCT
>CAZCHA010000221.1:0-2525 GCA_964498175.1 uncultured bacterium | reverse complement strand
TATTCCACCTGTCATTGGTGCCACGTTATGGAGCACGAATCTTTCGAAGATTCCACTGTGGCTGCCCAGATGAATAAATATTTTGTCAGCGTCAAGGTGGACCGGGAAGAAATGCCGGAAGTGGACCATCTCTATATGTCTGTCTGCCAGGCCATGACAGGACGGGGCGGCTGGCCGCTCACGATTGTAATGACGCCGGATAAAGAACCTTTTTTCGCAGGCACTTATTTCCCAAAGCAAGGTCGGGGTAAACAACCTGGAATGCTCCAATTAATACCCAGCCTCGCCAATGCATGGAGTACAAAACAAGGTGAAATAACAAAAACCATTGATCGTATTCAAACTTATCTCACTGAGATCAATACGAGTTCACAAGGCGAAGAATGGGATGAAGCCATGATCCGGGATGCATTCAGCCAGTACGCCAGCCGATTTGATCCGGATTATGGAGGCTTTGGTAAAGCGCCCAAATTTCCGTCACCCCACAATTTGATCTTTTTATTGCGCTACAGCAAACTTTTCGGGGTTGCAACCGGAAAAACCATGGTGGAAAAGACACTTCATCAAATGCGGCTCGGTGGCGTATTCGATCATATCGGTTTAGGATTTCATCGTTATTCCACAGATAAACGATGGTTTTTACCCCACTTCGAGAAAATGCTTTATGATCAAGCCATGATCTCCATGGCCTTCCTGGAAGCATACCAAATAACGAACAATGAAAATTATGCAAATGTTGCCCGTGAAATATTTACATATGTTCTCCGGGATATGACAGACGAGGATGGTGGTTTTTATTCCGCTGAAGATGCAGACAGTGAAGGTGAAGAAGGTATTTTTTATATATGGACCCAGGAAGAATTGGTAAAAATATTAGGCAAAGATGATGGCCTGAAACTAGCTAAGATTTTTGGGTTTATTGATGGTGGAAATTTCTTTGAAGAAGCCAGCGGGCATACAACTGGCAGCAATATTCCTTATTTCCAGGATGACCGTGAAACATTGGCAAAAAATGTAGATATGAGCTTGGATGATTTCAATGCATTTATAGAAAAATCCCGGCAAAAATTATTTGAAGTGAGAGAAAAACGGATACATCCATTGAAAGATGATAAAATTCTTACAGACTGGAATGGTCTCATGATTGCTGCACTATCGCAGGGTGGTCAAGTTCTAGGTGATGATGTCTATATAGATGCTGCAAAAAATGCTGTTAACTTTGTTCTGGAATCCTTGAGAGATGAAAATGGAAGGCTCATGAAGCGCTCCCGTCTTGGTAAGGCAGGTCTACAACCCCATCTTGATGATTATTCCTTCATGGTATTTGGGCTTCTTAATTTGTATGAAGCCACCTTTGATCCATCTTATTTGGCATCAGCACTTGAACTCACAGAAATCATGATTGAAGATTTCAGCGATAAGAATGGTGGATTTTTTATTGGCAGCAAAGATGCAGAAAAACTCATGATCCGAGCCAAGGACAGCTATGATGGCGCTATTCCTTCCGGCAATTCTGTCGCTGCACTAAATTTATTTCGATTGGGGAAGATCACAGGTAATACTAAATGGACTGATCTAGGCTATAGCACACTTAAAGCATTCACAGACAAGGCCAAACAATCTCCAACCGGATTTGCTCACATGCTGACAGCATTCATGTTTGATTTCAAAAATCCAAAAGAAGTGGTATTGGTAGGTGATTCTAACGATCCTGAAACTCAAAAAACAATCAGCGCCATTCGAAAAAACTATTCTCCAAATAAAGTTATACTATTCAAGGATGTTTCAAATCCAGATGCATTAGTTAAGGTTGCACCCTGGACAGCAGATCATGTAATGATCAGTGAATCACCAACATTCTATATCTGTGAAAATTTCGCCTGTAAACAACCCACTACCAGTCTTGACCTGGCCATGAAATACATCAATGAATAAATCATTTTCTAAGCAATTGGGATCCACCTTAGCCCATATTCAAGATCTCTTTGATACCGTATTTCACGGTATCCTGAAATCTGGCGGCGGAAAGAAGAACAATAAAGTTATTTCAAATATTCAGGATGCAGGCGATGCCTACTACGAGACCTACACCGACATTAAAAAAGGAAAGGATAAGAAATGAAAAAACTCGCATTGCATTGGCAAATCATTATTGGGCTCACACTGGGCTTGGTCTACGGGATTATTGCAGCTAGTAATGGCTGGGGCTCATTCACTTCTGACTGGATCGCTCCTTTCGGAACTGTTTTTATAAGTTTATTAAAATTGATCGCAGTTCCATTGGTTTTGGCTTCATTGATTACTGGTGTGGCATCTTTGTCCGATTTGAAAAAACTTAGCCGGATCGGTGGAAAAACTATTGCTATCTATGTGGGCACTACCGCTGTTGCCGTCACAATTGGGCTGGTCTCGGTTAATGTGCTTCAACCGGGTGACAAAGTCCCAGACCAAATGAAGGAGAAACTCCAGCAAACTTATGAAAAAGATGCCACATCTCGAGCAGGAAATGCTCAAAAGGTCAAGGG
>CAZCHA010000220.1:0-2538 GCA_964498175.1 uncultured bacterium | reverse complement strand
ATGACATTGTCTCTATTTTTCATTTTTTCTTCTTTTTTCGTTTTCGCTTTGGTCGCGCCGGTGCCAATCTTTTTTGGTTAATAAGCTCTACAGCCTGTTCAAGAGTGATGCTATCAGGTGTTAAGTCACCTTTCAATGATACATTCACTTTTCCATCCGTGATGTAGGGCCCAAAACGTCCATCTTTTACCACCAAAGATTCACCTGTTTCATGGTGATCGCCAATGGTTCTAAGTTCTGTACTGCGTTTGTTTCTATTAGCTAACAGTTCTATTGATTTTTCAACGGTGATATCTAAAGGGGTTTCTATACCACGAAGACTGGCATTTTGTTTTCCACATCGGATGTAGGGCCCAAAGCGTCCATAATCTGCTGTAATTGGTTCTTCGGTTTCAGGATGAACACCCACGATTCTTGGGAGTGCCAGCAATTTTAATGAATATTCTAAATCCACATCAGATAAAGGATATGTTTTTGGGATTCCCTTTCGTGTTTTGGAATCCCCTAGCTGCACATAATGGCCATAAGGTCCTTTCTTGATCCAAATTGATTCACCCGATTTTGGATCATTGCCCAACGGTTCATCATCTTTCACTTCTTCGTTAAAAATTTCTTCAATGGCTTCTAAGGTCAAATCACCAAAATAAATCTTTTCAGGAATGGATCTGGTATCTCCTCCCCGGCGAAGATAGGGACCATATCTGCCAATGCGACCTTCTGTAGATTCAGAAATCTCATCCGGCATTTCAATGGTACAGGCTGCAGGGATATCTACTTTTTCATTCAGCATTTTTTCCAATCCTGCAAAGCGACCTCCGCCACTATAAAAATTTGTCATGAAGGGCAGTGCATCTAATTCACCTCGGGAAATTTCGTCCAATCCATCTTCCATTTTTACTGTGAATTCTTTATTGACCAAATTTGTGAAATGCTTTTCAAGCAATTGTGTAACTGCTAGTCCAAGAAAGGTAGGAGATAGTTTTCCACCAGAACGATCCACATATCCGCGGCGAACGATGGTTCCCACAATGGATGCAAAAGTAGAAGGCCGGCCTATCCCATTTTCTTCTAATGCTTTTACCAGGGATGCTTCCGTATATCGCGCTGGTGGTTTGGTGGTGTGGGATTCTGAGTCCAGTTTTTGACAGTTCAACGTTTCACCATCTGTTAAGACAGGCAATATTCGTTCTTTATTTTCTAAGTCTTTTTCCGGATTATCGCGCCCTTCCACATAAGCTCTCATATATCCTGGGAATAGAATTACTTGTCCATTAGCACGGAATTCAGTTTTTTGATTCTGAATAGTCACAGCCGTTTGCTTCAGTTTTGCTGGTGTCATTTGACTGGCAACTGTTCGTTTCCAAATCAAATCATATAATTTAGCAGCGTCTTTGCCAAGTGTTTTTTCTACTTCATCAACAGAACGAAAAATACGATGTGCTGGGCGAATAGCCTCATGTGCTTCCTGGGCATTTTTGACCTTGGTGTCATATCGAATAGCTTTTCCGGGAAGATAATCATCACCATAAAGATCCTGGATAACCTGTCTAGATCCGGCAATAGCTTCTTCTGACAAATTGGTTGAGTCTGTGCGCATATATGTGATAAAGCCATTCTCATAAAGTTGTTGAGCTGTGCGCATGGTTTGCTGGGCTGAACTCCTCAGTTTTCGTGCCGCTTCCTGTTGAAGTGTGCTTGTGATAAAGGGTGGTTTTGGGTTAGATGTTCGCGGCTTTTCTTCAATTTTGGTGACCTTCCAATCGCCGGATTTTAATTCTTTCACCAGTGTATGAGCTTGGGATTCAGTGAGTAAAAGAGCATTTTTATTTTTTAATTGTCCCGTTGTTGATTCAAAATCATTGCTTGAAGCGATCTTAGCACCATTTATCCGAATTAACGTTGCTGTAAAAGAATTTGCATCATCATTTTTATTTAATGTTGCTTTAAGATCAAAATAGGTAGAGCGCAGGAATTTTACCCGCAACCGATCCCGTTCTATGATAATTTTCAATGCGGCAGATTGTACCCGGCCTGCCGATAATGATGTGGTAACAAAATTCATATTACTTTGCAACGTAGCCCATAAAACGGGAGAAACTTTATAACCCACAAGCCGGTCTATTACTCGCCGTGCCGTTTGGGCATCTACAAGGTTTTGATCAATTTCCCGTACGTTACTCATGCCTTCTGAAACACCAGTTTTTGTGATCTCGGTGAATTGAACCCGTTGGAGTTTTTCTTTTGGAATCTCACTGGCGAGATGAGCTGCAATGGCTTCACCTTCTCGATCTGGATCAGTTGCGATTAGAACACGCTCAGCAGTTTTTGACTTTTTTCTGAGGTCAGTTAAAAACTTTTTCTTATCGGGCAAAGGCGTTAGTTTAATTTCAAAATCATTTTCAAGGTCGATTCCCAATTCATTGGATGGAAGGTCTTTCACATGTCCCACACACGAAATAACCTCATAATCATTTCCCAAGTGCTGTTGGATCGTTTTGATCTTGGTAGGTGATTCCACAATCAGTAAAGATTTTTGGC
>CAZCHA010000219.1:0-2552 GCA_964498175.1 uncultured bacterium | reverse complement strand
CAGATCTTTATTCGATCCATTTGTGATAAAATCATCGATTTAGATACGAAAACAATTAAGAATACTCAAGTTGGAACAGAAGAAAAAACTAACCCTTAAAGAACGAATTATCAACGACCCAACTCGGGTTTTGACTCTCGCTAACTTTATCAGTATGCTTCGGGCATTGTCTGCTATCCCTATTATTTATACAATGGCCAGACCGGGATTGGAATGGCTCACGGCTGTTTTAATCTTGTTGGCAGTTTTGTCTGATGCATTGGATGGCTATTTTGCACGGCGTGCACATGAAGTAACCTATTTTGGGAGATGGTTGGATCCACTGGCTGATTTTGTTGTTATCATTGCTGTTGTTCTGTATTTAGTCCTCTCCGAAATTTTTCCAGTCTGGTTCTTTGCATTTTATTTAAGTAGACATGTTATCATTGCATCACTATCTTTGTATTGCATTAATTATGATTATATGATTCTCCAAGCCAATTGGTGGGGTAAGTGGGCTACAGGTGTTACCACATTGGGTGTATTTCTACATATTTTTGATTTTCACGCAATTCCCTGGCTTAAATTAGGTTCCCTCTATGTGGCTACTGTATTGCTTGTCATCAGTGGCATCCAATATTTAAAGCAATTTTTTATCGCCATTAAAACGAACCGTGTTAAGCAAACTATTTAAGGCGCTTTCACATTCACGATCCACTATCGCTGATGCTTTTAACTCATTGGCAGGAAAGCGAATCACACCAGAATCTCTGGAATCGTTGGAAGAACAACTATTAGGAGCCGATTTGGGCTTTGAAACGGTGGAATCCATCATGGATGTGGTAGAGCACCATTCCAAATCTAATTTTATTGAAAAAGTGGGTGACCATTTAGTGTCTCTCTTGCCTGAATCATTCAATCCAGCTCCATTCCAAGTGCCAACAATTCTTATGGTGGTTGGCGTGAATGGTTCAGGGAAAACAACTACTGCAGCAAAACTAGCACAAGTATATAAAAAAATAGGCCAAACTGTGACTCTTATCGCAGCAGATACTTACAGAGCCGCTGCAGTCGATCAATTAAAAATATGGGGAAACCGTGTTGGGTGTCATTTGGTTTGCAATGAAAAAACATCTGAACCAACATCCATTCTATTTGATGGACTTGTTTCTGCAAAATCTAATAATAGTAATGTTATTATTGTTGATACAGCCGGAAGACTTCATACCTATCCAAATCTAATGGAAGAATTGGCAAAAATGTATCGCGTTATTGAGAATCGATTTCCTGAATTTGATATCAAATCTCTTATTATTATGGACGCAAGTCTGGGGCAGAATTCAGTAATTCAAGCGAAGGAATTTGGGAATCATGTTAAACTGGATGGTGCTATTCTCGCTAAACTGGATGGAACAGCCAGAGGAGGTATTATTTTTCCACTATTTCAAGAATTGGAGATCCCAGTTCAATTTATTGGTGTAGGCGAAGATCTTGGTGATATAGAATTCTTTGATCCAAAAAATTATGTGGATGGATTGTTGGGATTAAATGATCATTAATAGCATTTGGAGCATCTCCCAAAACTTCCTTAGTCTATTCATTCGTCCAATCAACATTTAACAATCTATCAATGTGCCATTATATTTCCTGTAATTTTCAACCTCTATTATGAGTAAAAATAAAACATTAAATCTCATCAGTCTTGGCTGCGCGAAGAATCTTGTGGATTCGGAGATCCTTCTCGGTGGATTAAATAAGACTGATGTAACCCTAACTCACAATCCTGAAGAAGCAGATACTATTGTTGTGAACACTTGTGGCTTCCTTGATATCGCCCGGGAAGAATCTGTGGATACCATCCTTCAAGCGGCAGAATTAAAAAAAGCCGGCAACCTGAAGGAATTGGTTGTCATGGGTTGTCTTTCAGAACGCTATCCGGACGAATTAAAAAAAGAGATTCCGGAAGTAGACCGAATCTTCGGAAGCAATGATCACCGGCAAATTGTTTCATTTCTTACGGGTAAAGAATTTGCTAAAGATGATCCAATGTTTTTTCGGTCTCTTATGACACCTAAGCATTATGCATATTTAAAGATCGCAGAAGGGTGTGATAATGGTTGTTCTTTTTGTAGCATACCGATTATGCGAGGGTTGCAGAAGAGCAGGACAATTCCGGCAATAATGGATGAAGCTGAACGGTTAGTCATTAATGGAACCCGAGAATTATTAGTGATTGCGCAGGATTCTACGTCTTATGGATGGGATCTTGATACAAAAGTCTATTTAAGCGATCTTATTCGAGAATTAAACAAAATCAAAAACTTAGAATGGATTCGTGTTCATTATGCCCACCCCGCTCATTTATCTCAAAGAATCATTGATGCAATGGCAGAGTGTGATAAAGTATGTAATTACCTTGATATGCCTATTCAGCACGCTTCGGACAAGATATTAAAATCAATGAACCGTGGATTAGGTCAGGATGGCATAAGGAACAGAATACACCGTCTTAGAACTGCAATACCAGAAATTGCACTCCGAACAACCTTGATCGTTGGCTATCCCGGTGAAAC
>CAZCHA010000218.1:0-2560 GCA_964498175.1 uncultured bacterium | reverse complement strand
CCCGTCCTAGCCACGAAACACTCAATTTATTTTAAGTATGAATATGTTTACCCATTCGGAGTGCTTATTCATATATTAAATAAAGAGTCGATAATAGAGATTGTGAAGGAGTTGAACCTGATACTCCTGACTCAGGATGGGTTTCATCGGTGATTTATGTTTAATTTTAGAATAAGGATGCACGACCACTCTTCATAAATATGATGTTACAAGAAATTAAACGGCGGTATAAAGCCATGAAAACCAGACGAGCCAAGGATTGGTGGACACTTACTTTTTGCGATCCGGTAAGTTGGGTAATTTTATCTGTGGTGGGTGATTGGAAATGGATAACACCTTGGGGACTTACAGTATTATCTTTATTTATTCGAATCTGGGGTGCTGTATTTATAGCTCTTGGTGATGGCAATACTTCTTTATGGGGCGTTGTCTTAATTCAAGTTGGTGTGGTTATGGACCATATGGATGGTAATCTGGCAAGATATAGGAATATTACTAGTCTCACGGGAGCATTTATGGATCGAATATTCGATGGATTATCGTTTCTTGCAATTATTTCCGGATTAGGATGGGCAGCAGTAAAACAAGGTTCTCCAGTTTACCTGTTGTTTTTAGCCCCTTTGACAGGTGCATTTTACCTTATGCTCTGTTAT
The DNA here is from genome assembly GCA_964498175.1 of uncultured bacterium. Lineage (GTDB taxonomy): Bacteria > Fidelibacterota > Marinisomatia > Marinisomatales > UBA1611. The sequence goes on along the minus strand of CAZCHA010000218.1, from coordinate 1,907 downwards.
ATGTACTGGAGTTATGCTTATTATGAACTAAAAGAAATCGGTAAATCAAAAATTGTAAACCCAGGTGCAATTGTGACTGATCTTTCTGAAGTTCCAACATGGAAAATAATTCTTACTGGGCAGTATAGAATCTTGAAATTTCATCATATAGATTATTATTTCTGGGTAAGTGTAAGTGTGCTTGCGGGAAATCCCGCATTAGGAGTATGGTTTTTATTCACTATTTTGGGAATAAATATGTTACTACGATTTAAGCTGCGGTTAAAGGCTATATCAAAATTTGAGTAAGTTTTAATATTAGATTATTTTGGTTTTTGTGCGATAACTCGTATCACTACGGGGTCAGAATCCTTGTAAACTGCCAGCCCTTGTTTTTCTAGAACATACTTAATGGTAAATCCAAAAGATACCAGCTCTTTTAATAGATCATTTTTTACAATAAATCTACGATGATGATCGGTTTTATAGATATTGTTTTCTATTTTTTTCCCTTTGCCAAAGATGTCATCATTAATAGAACGACTTTCAGAATAGAATAGTCCACCATTACTTAAATGATCAAATATCCATTTGAAAGCTTGTTGAGCTTCATTTTCGTTCAAGGCATGGAGTACAAATCTGGCATAAACAATATCAAAAGGTTCCTTAGGATATATAGACATATTTCTTATATCATCTATAAAAAAATGGGGTGAATTCTTATCTGTTTTTTGTAAAGCGTTAATAATGACTTCTGATTGATCAAAAGCTGAGACCTCATGCCCTTTTCCAGAAAAATAAAAAGAATCTCGACCGTTTCCACAACCTATCTCTAGGAGCTTACATTTTTTTTTTGGCAGAGTATTAATAATACTTTTTGCAAAACTTGTAGGTTTGCCTTTGGTGTGATGGTCAGTATAGTAGCTATCCCAATATTTTTTATCCAAATCAAAATTCCTTTGAAATTGTTAATTTTACTGTTGTTTCACTAATTGAAAGTTGGGAAAATAATTGGGCCTGTACTACTGGAAAACAATTCAATTTGATTATTAATTCAAAGAAAATATTATTTTTCCTTGTAGTGTTCATTAGGAAGTTAATATTTATTCAAAATGCCGTAATATCGGATAATGTCAGAGTCATAATATTCAATAATTCTTTAAACTATTAATGAAAATAATTCTTAAACCTGAGATTAAGCATCTTACAAAAAGTCTAGATCTTTTTCCTATAATCAGAAATGGATTTGTTGCTTACTCTGAAGGAAAATCTGTTGTTCCTCCTGTTGGTGAACTCTCTTTTAAAAATCCCCCTGGAGATGTTCATATCAAATATGGGTATATCATTGGTGATAAATTTTATGTCATTAAAATTGCATCAGGGTTTTACCAGAATGAAAAGTTGGGCCTCTCTAATGGTTCGGGTCTCATGCTGCTATTTGATCAGAAAACAGGGAAAAATGTAGCATTACTCTCTGATGAAGCCTACCTCACGGATGTGCGGACTGCGGTAGCCGGAGCGATTTGCGCTCAACAATTCACAAATGAGGTCCATTGTATTGGTGTGATTGGAACTGGCCTGCAGGCTAGAATGCAGGTTGAGTATTTAAAAAAGATTACGGCATGCAGAAATGTGATGGTGTGGGGGAGAAACACAGAAAAATCAGAGGAATATAGTTCTTACATGATGAATTTGGGATTTAGGGTAAAAATATGTGATTCACCAAAACATGTAACAGATACTTGTAATCTCATTATTACAACTACTGCTGCCACTGAACCCATATTATTTGTTGATGATATTCAGCCAGGAACACACGTAACAGCAATGGGATCAGACACACCGGCAAAGCAGGAGTTAGACCCAAGTATTTTGGAAAAGGCAGATTGTGTGGTAGCTGACAGTATTTCTCAATGTATAGAGAGGGG
>CAZCHA010000217.1:0-2564 GCA_964498175.1 uncultured bacterium | reverse complement strand
CAAATAGATTAAATGGTTTTAAAAGGTTTCTCTATGATTTCTATATCATAACCATCCGGGTCTTTAATAAAAATATATTTTGATGATGATGTTGGCTTGGATTTTCGGTACCACCAATCTTGTTGTTCTACTTCAAATATAACTTTTTCAAGATTGTTAACGTAGAATGCAAGGTGACCAAATTGGTTCCCAATCGTATAATCCCGTCCGTCCTTATTATAGGTCAATTCTAAAAAGTAATTTCCACGGTCATCGCTTAAAAATATCAATGTTGCTTCATCTCCTAAATCTTTGCGACGTTTTTCCTTTAATCCTAAAAATCCACAATAAAATTCAAGAGATTTATCCATGTCTCTGACACGTATCATGGTGTGAGCAAGTTTCATATGATTTATCTACCAATAAAATCTATAGAATTCTACTCATATAACCATTCAAAGATACCTTGAATAATCATGGATCCGATTAATACAGATATGGATAATTCTAGGGATTTAATTGGATCACCAATCCAAAACCAGGAGCAGCTTATGACCCAAATAAATGTAACAAGTCGGATAAGCAATGATTTCTGTGAAAAAATGTGGCTAATAATTTTTTCTAACTTTGACATGTAATCTCGTTACTTTCATATGGTTATTTTCAAGTTCGCAATAAATATTACTTAAAATTTTTCCTTTGTCACAAAAAAATAGTCAATTAATAAAAATACTGGAAAAATTCCCTGATCAAAACCCGAATCCAGTTTTACGTTTTTCAGAACAAGGTGCTTTAATGTATTATAATGAGTCTTCTAAAAATATTGTTGATGAATGGAGAATTAAACTCAATGAAAAACCGGATCAAAAAATATTAGATAATTTTTTATTTTTAAAAAAAGATTACAGTATGAATACTTTTGAAGTAATTGCGAAGAATAAAACTTATCGGCTAAAAGCAGTGTATGTTGAAGAAATAAATTGTATAAATCTGTATGGTTCCGATATTACCGCAAAAAAAGTTATAGATAAATTTCCAGATCAAAATCCAAACCCAGTTATGAGAGTGAGCAGGGAAGGAAAGTTAACTTATTTTAATGATGCTTCCTCCAGAATTATACAACACTATGATTTAGCTTTGGGACAATTAATTTCAGGCCCCTTAGTTGATTTAATTGGAAAAACTGCAATTACAAAAGATATTGCCAATGGTGAAATAACAGTAGGGAAAAAATCTTACCTTGTTTATTTGGTTCCTGTTCCAGAATTTGATTTCATCATTATTTACGGTTCTGATATTACAGCCAATAAACTGGTAAATAAGTTTCCTGATCAAAACCCAAACCCAGTTATGCGATTCAACAGGGAAATGCAGCTCCAATATTTCAATGACGCATCTAATTACATAATTGAAAATTGGAAGATTGGAATTAATGAAAATATTCCTGATGATATAATTGCCAATTTAGAAAATCAAAATTCTCCTTTATTACATAATATGGAAATTGAAATTGGAGAAAGAACGTACTATTTCAATATTGTAGAAATAGGCGAATTTGATTTTTTCCTTTTATATGGTACAGATATTACTGATGCAAAAGATAAAGAGATGATTCTTACGAAATTATCAAAGTACTTTTCTCCTCAAGTCTACAGTTCAATTTTTACTGGAGAACTTGACGTCAATATCAGTACCAATAGAAAAAACCTAACCGTATTTTTTTCTGATATAAAAGGTTTTACAACGATTACAGAAAAATTGGAACCTGAAAAATTAACTGAGTTCATTACCCATTATTTAACCGAGATGACTGATATTGCAATTACTTATGGCGGTACTGTCGATAAATATATTGGTGATGCAATCATGATATTTTTTGGTGATCCAACTACAAAAGGCCTTAGAGAAGATGCAATTTGCTGTGTTTCGATGGCATTAAAAATGCAGGAGAAACTTAAATTAATAAGAAAGAAATGGAAATCTTTTGGAATTACGGAAATATTGGATGTGAGAATGGGGATTCATACTGATGTCTGTACAGTTGGGAATTTTGGTTCAAAAGACAGGCTGGATTACACAGTTTTAGGTAATGGTGTAAATCTTGCTTCAAGATTGGAAAACTCAGCAAAACCAAATGAAATATTAATTTCAGAAAATACCTATAATATTATCAGGAAAGATATAAACTGTAAATACGTTAATGAAATCAAAGTCAAAGGGAAATCCCACCCGATAAAAACTTTTCAGGTACAGGATTTAATTTTAAGTCAAGGAGAAAAAAGCACAATAGACTATGAAACTGATGGGTTTTCACTAATGCTGGATAAAGAGCAAATAAAGAACAAAAAGGAAATTATTGGATACTTAAAGAAAAGTATAGACCATATAAAGCATTAAAATTTTTTCAGGTTGTTTGCGAATCTACCTCCACCCCCACAAACAAAAAACAATAGAACTTATTAACTTTGAATAGATTTACAGGAGTTAGAAATAAGAAAGCTATTTATAACTATCCTTTTTAGTATCGGATTGTGTTTTGGTCAGTACTTAACCGGTAATGAATTTTTTAATGATTACCCGGAAGG
>CAZCHA010000216.1:0-2570 GCA_964498175.1 uncultured bacterium | reverse complement strand
TCAAATTTTGATGCCAGTACAGCTTTAGGGCAAGCTATGGTAGCGCTGGACCGTGGTGATCTAGAGAATGCTCAATTCCAACTGGAAACCGTAATAAGTGAATTCAGTGGTTCAGAGAGTTCGAAAATTGCTGGTTATCATTTAGGGAAAATGAAATATGAATCTGGAGATAATAATGGAGCAGAAATTTACCTTTCGCAATTTTTGCGCGATGAACCTGTGGATGTCATGGTATCGTCTGCAGCTCTTATTCTGGCTGATATCTCTATAGAGGGCGGAAATAGTCAAGAAGCCATAAGGTTTTTAGATATTGGGATTAAAAAAAGTAAGGACAATCATACTCGTAGAATAATCACACTTGAGAAAGCAAAACTTATTCTATTGCAGGGTGATTTTGAACGTGCGCGCACTATAACAGATGGCATTTTATCCAATAAAGATGTCACCATTGTTGAAAAACAAATTGCCGAAGAATTATTGGGGAGAATTCCCGGGTAAATTATTGTTTTATATATAGATTTCCTGTAGATTTTCAAGCTGAAAAGCGGGTGAGAGCCCGCTTTTCTTTTGTCTGAAATGAACAAATTAACACAAATCGTAGAAAACTATTTATCATCGGACTTGATTCTGATGGATATCAGCGAGAATACACGTGGTAATTTTATCCGCGTGGTAATTGACGCAGAGCGACCAGTAACTCTGGACGATACCACAAATCTTTCCAAAAAGTTAAGAAACGACGATGAATTGGATATCCGGTTTCCTGATGGATTCCGGCTTGAAGTAACAACACCTGGCTTGGATAAAGCTTTAGAATCTCCGTTTCAATTTCGAAAAAATATAGACCGTGTACTAAAGATTAACTTTTCAAATGGTGATGGTACACAGACTGTTACAGGCACTTTGATTGATGCAAATGATACATGTGTTAACTTAAATGAGAGTGGTCAGGAAATCAGTTTGCGTTACGATCAAATCAATTCAGCTAAAGTACTAATTTCATTCAATTAATGTTTAGGAGGCATCTTGGTTAATAGAGAACTTATTGAAGTGTTTTCTGAAATAGCACGAGAGAAAAATGTTGAACGTTCTGAACTCGCGACTATTCTTGAAGATTTATTTTTATATGTGATCGAAAAAGAATATGGAGATTCTTCAAACTGTAGCTGTATTGTAAATCTTGATAAAGGTGAAATTGAGATCTATGCAGAAAAAACAATTGTGGATGAAATTGATGATTATAAGATTGAGATAACTTTAGCAGAAGCTATTGCAAAGGAACCTGATGCTGCTGATCTTGAAGTTGGCGATGTATTTGTTGAAATAATCGATCCTCGAGTTTTTGGACGAAGACTGATCACAACTGCAAAACAATTCTTTGCTCAACGACTTAGAGATGTAGAACGGAATTATATCTACGAAGATTATGCAAACCGGATTGGTGAAATAGTTATTGGGGTTGTCCATCAAGTGCAGCGCGACAGTATTTATGTCAATATTGAACAAGCTGAACTTCGAATGCCGAAATATGAGCAAATCAAATCTGAAAGGTATCGTCGTGGTGATACTGTTCGTTCTGTTATTAAATCTGTGGAAGTCACTCCAAAAGGTCCAGATATTGTTGTTTCTAGAAGCGATAACCACTTTCTTTTTAAATTATTTGAAATGGAAGTTCCTGAAATCGAGGATGGGATCATCGAAATCACATCCATTGCACGTCATCCTGGGGAAAGGGCAAAAATAATTGTTCGTTCGAACGATCGCAGAATTGATCCGGTTGGTGCTTGTGTAGGTATGCGCGGAAGTCGTATCCAGGCCATTGTTCGTGAATTGAGTAACGAAAAGATCGATATTGTGAACTTTAGCGAACAAGCGGAGATTTTGGTAAGCCGGGCATTATCACCTGCTAAGCCTGTTCAATTGTTTATAGATGATGATAAAAATTATTGTGTTGCATTGTTCGAAGATGAAAACCTCGATGCTGCTATTGGCCGTAATGGAATGAATATAAATCTTGCATCTCAGTTAACAGAATATAGAATTGATGCATATGGTGTAAAGCAGTATGAACGAATTCAAGAAGATCATAAAACTGCCTTAAGGGATATTGAAGGTGTCTCATCTGAATTCTCTGACGGACTCTCTGCCATTGGTATCAATGTGGTATCAGACTTATTAGATGCAGATATGGATGTTCTCCTTTCAGCAAACGAAGTCGATGAAGATTCCCTTGACACTATCTATGAAGCAGTCCAATTATTTGTGGAAAGACAATTGGAGAGCGAATCAGATGATGAAGAATCAGAAGAAATAAATATTGATTCAGATGATGAAGCCTCTAAAAATGATAGTGAATCGGAAACTACTCAATCAGTTAATACTGAAGTAACAATGGAAGAATCAATAATTGATTCTAAAGTGGCTCAAGATATAGATGATACAACTACAGAAAACGATGGGAAGTCTCAGAGTGAAGATGAACCTATAGCAGAGACAGCAAAATAATTCATGGCTAAAACTCGAATTTTTCAAATTGCGAAAGCACTAAATATCTCACATACAGATATTCT
>CAZCHA010000215.1:0-2596 GCA_964498175.1 uncultured bacterium | reverse complement strand
AGGGCAGTAAACGCATATCTGAGCCATAAGGATACTCGCCCATGACAAATTTGTAGCCAGTAAGGATCCTGAAGTTTTCTGATTTACTCCAAATCAATAGTAGTTTATGCTCTAAGGAGTATTCTCCCATTAACTTTTCTGCATCTGGGTCTATCTGTACTTCTGCTAGCCCCGGTAATAATTTCAGATCAAGATCGAAGAGCATAGTGAATTTTTGTGTCAGATTTTTTTGTATATCTAAACCGGTATGAATACTCCACTTATTATAGTATACCCCAAGGCGATGATAGACCAATGGAATGTCAATCGTGGACCGTGTATCCAGTTCCCCAAAAGTAACCCCCAGGTCAAGGCCCGCCTTAAGTGTTAAATCCAGACCAATCAAAGAATAGGGAGAGACAAATGGGAAAATAGTTTTGGACATTAACCAAGATGCGGAAAGCCCCAGCATAGGCGGCATCTGGAACTCCGGAGCAATAATGCCCATGGTTCCTTTTTTTGCAATCATATTTAAAAATGGCGTTGGATAAACCATTTTATATTGACTGGCAGATGTAAATCCAGCAAAATCACCTTGTGATATCTTTAAGCTGAAATTTGGCATTACAAAAAACCAAAGTGGATGAACACTGTACTCTATCGATTCAGAATAGCCATATCTAAAAGGCTGAAACAATCCCATCTCCCATCTTTTTTGCGGCAATAAATAGGCAGAATGAGCATCCCATTTTTTTGTTTCTCCAAAAACAAGACTAGCAATGATAAAATAGAAAATAATTTTTTTCATTATTCACCTCCTAAATCGAGAACAGCGCTCACGGGCAAATGATCACTCAACTCCCAATCGGCCTGATGGGTTATGCTTGATGTATTCTCCCAAATGCCATTTGTAAATAAATAATCTAGTTTTCGGTCATACATTGTAGCCGTTGAGTCATCAATCATACTTGTGCTGGGGGCATGGGTAAAATGCTCAGTCAGATTATAAGATGCCGAATCAATAGCTGAATTGTAGGCTTCATATAAAGGAAGCAATAAATCTCTCTCACCATCAAAATTATTGAAATAGGCCCCTTCTTTATGAGGCCCGCCAGTCAATGAATCAATAGAATGATAGTCTATTTCATTTCCATTTTCATCTTCATATTTCTCACCAGGACACATATCTTGTAAACAATAGTCAAATTCAGAGCCTGGGGGGACAGAATTCAAATCACCGCCTGTCACAAAATAATTACCGGAAGATTGAATCTCAGCCAGTGTTTCCACATATTTATCAATGTGCTCCTGTTTGGTATCATCCGTAGCAAAAGCAGTGGCATGAATATCCACTGCATAAAAATCTTTAGGCCCTTGAGTCAGTGCGGGTATTTTTGCTTTTACTATATTTCGACGGAGATAAAAATATTGGGTAAGATCATCTTGGTCACCACGTAATGGAAGCTTTATTCTCTCTGCATCTGTTAATTCATACTTTGAAAGAATGGCATTTCCCGCATCGATCCTTCCAAAGCCATCACTGGGAATATAATCTGCTTTCCACATGGATGCATAGCAACCGTAATTCAGATTAGTATTATCCAGCAAATATTGAACTTGATCCATATAACCTGTTCGCTTGGAAGACACATCTACTTCCTGAACAAGTACAATATCTGCATCAATGGCATTCAGAGCATCAGCAATAGCGGCCATATTTTCCTCGATGGTAGCATCATCAAGGATCACATCATCCCCACAAGAATCACCAAAAAATGGAAAACGGGCTATGCCAAAGCGAATGTTCCACGTTACAACCTTGACGTTACCACTGTCATAGGTTGCATTGGATTTACTATTTGCCTCATACATAACGGCATCTGATAAATCTTCAAACTCCGTTACAAAAGGGTCACACCCCAATATTAACAACACACCTAAAATACTTAAGAATTTTTTCAATTGATTCTCCTTTTAATCAATTAAAGTTAAAACATTTTCCGGAGGGCGACCAATGACTGCTTTTTCACCTTTTACTGCAATAGGGCGTTCCATAATTTTCGGAAATTTTTCAATGGCTACCGCCATTGCTTCATTATCATTTAGTATTTCCCCAAAATTGTTTTCTTTAAAACTAGCTTCATTTTTTCTAACAAATTCACTTGGGGCCATACCAAGTTTATTTGATAAGGATAATATTTCATTCCTGTTTAAAGGGGTTTTCAAATATTCTACTTTGGTGAATTCAACACCACTTTCTTTCAGGAGCGACACGGCTCCTCGACTTTTCCCTCAGCGGGGGTTATGGTATAAAATGATTTTTGTCATAATCCTTCCCTTATTTTTGTACTGAATTGTACAACTCGATTTGCTTTCAATTCAATAACGAATATTATTTTATTTTCTACAATATCGCCAAAAATAATTGTAAAAATTTGTTTACAGGCAGTTTGGCAAAATAAATAAAAGAAATCTTGCCCTTTTTAAAAAAATGTTTCAGTTATAATTTCAGGGAAGATTAAAATAGGAACAGATGATATGTTTGATAAACGTGATATTGAAATTTTAGAAATTCTCCAGGATAATGGTAGATCAACAGCAAGTGATATTGCCAAAA
>CAZCHA010000214.1:0-2597 GCA_964498175.1 uncultured bacterium | reverse complement strand
AATCACCTGGGTCAACCAGTAGCAGCTGGCATGTACCTATACAAGATCCGGGCTAATATGTTTAATCAAACAAAAAAATTGATTCTATTAAAATAGCGATATGAAAGATCAAAACAAACAACACCAGGAATCGAATTAAGATAATGTCTTGCTTAAGAAAATTCACGATTTTTGCAGTCGCCCTAATTACCTGCTCTTTTGGAACTACCATAAGTGTACCTGGGGATTATGCTACCATACAGGAAGCGATTAATGCGTCAGTAGATGGAGACAGTATAGCAGTAGCTGCTGGTACCTTTAATGAAAATATCAATTTTAATGGTAAAAGTATTAAGGTTGTAGGTGAAGATCAAGCTACAACGATTATTGATGGTAGCGCAGATGAGATTGATTTAAGTGGTTTATTAAATGGAGGATTTGAATCTTACTATCAAGGTAATAACGAATGGCAGTTACTACCACATGCCTGGTTGACATGGGAGTCTAATAATTCGGGACCTAGTGATTGTTGTTATATGATTTCATTTAACGGAGAGAATGTATATAACTCTGATTCTATTTATTATACTTATGAAGGTGCCGCAATGTTAAAAATGTGGGGATCAAATGGAGAATGGAATGTCTATCAGGAATTCTTTGATTTTTCACCAGGTGCCCAGATTGATGTGTCAGCCATGGTTTATCAGGCAACAGATGATCATATAGGTGAAGAATCAAGTTTTTATATTTTTATTAAATATTTTGATAGTGGTTGGAACTTATTAGGATGGGATTATTCTCAAGAATTCACTTCTTCAGATACAATGAATGTTTGGTTGACACGTTCAGTCAGTGGAACAGTCCCTGAGAGCAATAATGGCAATAATCCTACTGTTCAGGTTGGTATGATTTACATTGGTGGAGGCGGAGCTGTTAATATAGATAATTTTGAAATGACTGTGAACACTACGAGGTTCGCATCAGATAAGTTTGATAACCCATTAATAAATTATGATCCATCTGATTACCCAGATCGTAGTCGTCAGGGAGGCAATACTGTTGATGATGCGGTCGTAGTGCCTGATATTCCATATTCAAATTTTGGTACCACCAACGGGTATACCGATGATTATGATGAAGTTTGTCCATATTCAAACAGCACTTCACCCGATGTGGTTTATTCCTATACACCAACTGAGGATGAGATATTTACAGTTAGTCTTTGCGGTGAGGGGACTCATTATGACTCCAAGGTATATGTATATGAAAATACGATAGGTAACCTGGCGTCAACTCCTGGTGGTGAGACAGCCTGCAGTGATGATGATTGTTCAAATAGTCATACAAATTATGCCAGTATTATAAGAAATGTGAATGCAATTGTAGGTAACACATACTATATCGTGGTTGATGGATATGGTGGGTCTTCAGGTGACTACCAGCTCAGTATTTATTATGATACCTTTTCAAATGTAGTTGTTTTCGAGAACCAGGAAGATAGTACAACTGTTTTAAAAAACTTTACAATAATGAATGGCTATGCTTCCGGTGATTGGCCTTACCATAATGGCGGCGGTATCATGATGGTAGATCATTCAAGCCCGACGCTGGAAAATCTTACTATTACTGATAATTTCGCCGAGGGTAGTGGTGGTGGAATCAGTGCACAGGATGATTGTGAACCCCTAATCCATAACGTAAACATTCAAAACAATGAAACCAATGGGAATGGAGGCGGAATTTATTTGCATAACCGTTGTCATGCTGTTATTACAGATTGTGATATTATTGGTAATTACGCACATATGTATGGTGGAGGTGTGTACGCCAGGGATGAGAGTAACGTAACCATTTCAGGTTCTCAAATTAATGAGAATACGGCTGATAATGATGGCGGTGGTGTATATGTTGTTGGAGCTAGACCATTTATTTTTACGGACTCAGACGTAATTAATAATACTGGCGGTGGTGTTCGTATAGACCATGGCGGTGGTCATAAGCTATCAAATATTTTAATAGATGATAATTATAATTCATCCGGGCTTATGGGCTATTATATTGATGGCTGGCAGGCTACAGGATTAAGAATATATAATAATGAGATCGGTCTTAATATCCATGGTGGCAGTCCTGTTATAACCAATTCAGTGATCGCCCATAGTGATGGACGCGGGGTAGAGCTATGGAATACCAAACCAAATTTTGTAAACTGCGTAATTGCTTACAATGAAGGTTGGTCAGATGGTAATCCGACAGAGATTCGAATGGGATGGAAAACCCGCTTACATTTAGAAAATAGTATTGTATGGGGTGGTGAGTCAGGCTATTGGACCGATATTTATGATCCAGAATTAGATTCTGGTCAATATCTTTCTCATATTACATGTGGTTATTCAATACTCCGAACGGATGAATTTCAAGTCGCACAGGATAATGTACATATTATAGGTGGTATGAGTTATGATGATCCATTGTTTGAAGATCCGGCCACTAATCAGTTTAGCGTATTGTCTGGATCACCCGCAATAGATGCTGGGAATCCATCAGCCATATCTAATGATATAGATGGTACCCGGAATGATATTGGACATGAAGGTGGAAGGGGCCTATTCATTTTT
>CAZCHA010000213.1:0-2608 GCA_964498175.1 uncultured bacterium | reverse complement strand
AGTGAGAAGAGATAAGTCATTGTATTATGTGGTTAAAAATTATAATAATCTTTATCCAGAAGAAAAGCTACCTGTTTATTCAGAAGAAAAGCTACCAGACTCAAAACTTCCTTATACTTGGAGTGGCGGAATGTCTATTGGATACCAAAGTGAAAAAATTCCACTCAGTTTACTTAATGGATATTTGTTGTTTAGATTAAATGAACATAAAGAAATATTTACAGGATTTGGGACAATAATATTCGGCGGCGGTCTATTTACAGGATACAAGCATTATATAAATGATTTTTCAAAACCATCTCCATTTATGAGTATATCTATTCATGGTGGGGCATATGGTGATTTAGGGGAAGAATTAACTGGGATATTCCCATCTCTTGGCTTTTCACTGCCAATATCAGAACTTGACTTTTCACTGCCAATATCAGAAAATGCTTTCTTAAACTTTGGCATTGGTTATGTTTTTATGCTAAAAACTACTATAAGTGAATTGGATGGAAAAAAGGGATTTGTGGCTCCTTTTTTAAATCTTTCATTTAATTATTAATTAATAATGTATTCATCTTAAGCCCCACATTCGTGGGGTTTTTTGTTTGTGGGATGATGAGTAGATTTACCGCATAATGCCTGAACCAATCCGCAAACTCGCAGCGATCGTTTTTACCGATATAGTCGGTTTTACAAAACTCACAGCAGAAGACCAATCCAAAGCATCAGCTCTACTGAAGCAACAACGAGATCTATTTCAACCTATCGTATCCAAATTTAATGGATCTTGGATAAAAGAAGTTGGTGATGGCTTAATCCTTACTTTTGACACAGTAACTGATGCTGTTAATTGTTGTATCAAACTACAAGAAGCATCTAAAGAGAACGATAATCTTAATCTTAGAATCGGCATACATGAAGGTGAAATTTTAATAGAAGAGAATGACATCATAGGAGATGATGTTAATATAGCAGCTCGAATTGAGCCATTTGCCGCTCCCGGTGGTATTGCCATTTCTAATAAAGTGAATGATGCCCTGATACGTGAAGCAGATTTCACCACTAAATATCTTGGTAAGCCCAAACTGAAAGGCGTTGGACAGGAAGTAAAGGTATACTGTATTACGTCTCATGACCTTCCTGAAACAGATCTATCACGAGTTTCTGCCAAACTTGAGCCTGAAGGATTTCAGTGGAATGTGAAAAATACGATTGGGATTGCTGCTTCCATGATTGGACTATTTATGCTGATCAATTTTATGTTCTTACGTATCGGTTACGCCGATAAGGATGAAACTCCTTCCATTGCTATTTTACCTTTTGAGAATAAGGGCGCAGAAGCCGACGAATTTTATGCCTACGGTATTAGCTCGGACTTGATTGCAGATGTGACCAGTGCAGGGCTTATCCGTGTGGCAAGTTTGAAAGATATTGAAAAACTCGAATACCAGGATATGGAAACTAATGCTTTAGCGAAAAAGTTATTTGTTCGATATGTTGCCCAGGGCACACTTTGGAAAATGGATTCGGTCTTTCAGCTTTCCATGGAGATATTTGATACAAAAGAATCGAAAGTAGTCTATACAAAACGATGGCAAACTAACTGGACAGATCTGGCAACCATCAAAGACGATCTTTCAGACAACATATTAGAAACGTTAGAGATCAAGATCCTGCAAGACCCTGAAAAGCAGATTCTGGATTCAAACCCTAAAGCTTACGCCTATTATCTTGAAGCCAAACATAAATACGAAAAGCGGGAAGATAAAGCTGATATTGAAATAGCAAGAGGATTACTAAACAGAGCAATAGAGCTTGATGATAATTTTATAGGAGCTAAGCTTTTACTTGGTGCGACTTACCATAGTGTGGGAGACTATGATAAGGCAATGGGCATCTTTAACAGCGCCTTAGATCAGGCTGAAGATCTGGCAGATAAGAATGCAATAGGGGGAGCTTTAAATAGTATTGGGGTTATACACCACTATAGAGGTGAAGATGATCAAGCTTTGGACTATTTTAAACGTGTTTTAGCAATTGCTGAAGAGATGGGATACATGGAAAGAAAAGGGAGAATATTAAATAGTATTGGATCTTTGAGTGAAAAAAGAGGTGAAGATGATCAAGCGTTAGATTATTTCAAACAAGCCCTGAAAATAAGTAAAGAACTGGGCACTGTAACCCTGGACGATGTAACATTAAATAATATTGCTGTAATCTACGCCAAAAGAGGTGAATATGATCAAGCATTAGATTATTTCAATCGTTCCCTTGCAATATCTGATGAACTTAGTGACAAGGAAGGTATAGCGATTTCACATATGAACATTGGACTTATTCACAATGAAAAAGACGAATATGATCAAGCAATAGACTATTTGAATCGTGGACTGACAATATGTGAAGAACTTGGTAATAAGCATTGGATGGGAATTAACTTGGGTAACATTGGACTTATTCACAATGCAAAAGGCGAATATGATCAAGCAATAGAATATCAAAAACGCGCCCTTACAATATGTGAAGGACTTGGCAATAAGGAAGGTATGGCTAATTCATTAGGAGGTATTGCTAATAATTATTTAAATAAAGGTGAATATGATCAAGCGCTAGACTATTT
>CAZCHA010000212.1:0-2624 GCA_964498175.1 uncultured bacterium | reverse complement strand
CCTGATTTGCGCCCACAACCAAGGCTTTACCACTGGCTGCCCAGGGAAAATCGCCTGTTTCGTAAGGTGTGTTTTTTTCTTTTGCTTCAATTTCTGTGAGTCCTGCCCAAGCCACTTCTGGGTCCGTATAAACAACGGAAGGAATGGCTTTTGCATCAAATGCCGCCGGGTGGCCGCAAGCTACTTCTGCAGCAACTTTGCCCTCATGTGTTGCTTTGTGGGCTAGCATGGGATTACCGGCAATATCACCTATTGCAAATATATTCTTTGTTGATGTACGCTGATATACATCTACATTAATAAAACCGAAGTCGTTCATTTCAATATCGGTTGAATCAAGATTCAAAAAGTTTGAATTTGGTTTACGACCCACTGAAACCAACACCTTGTTAAAGTTTTTTCTATCTATTCCTTTGTCATTTTCTATTGCCACTGTTAAAGTTCCATCTTCTTTCGTTTCAACTGAAATCACTTTGGATGAAACTAAAATCTCTTCGAATTGGTTTTTTAATTTTCGTTGCAGAGGTTTTATCAGGTCCGGATCTGTTCCAGGAAGTAAAGTAGATAAAAATTCAACCACAGACACCTGTGAACCAAGTGCCGCATAAACTTGGCCCAACTCCAAACCAATCACGCCACCACCAATCACCAATAATTTTTCAGGAATATCTACGAGATCAAGCGCAGTCCTTGATGTAAGTATTGATGGGTGGTCTTTGGGGGCGCCAGGTATCATTGCTGAAGTAGAACCGGCAGCAATGATACATTTATCAAAAGAAATTGATAAGTGCCCATTTTCCGTTTCTATATTTAATTCCGAATTGGATTTGAATGTGGCCAGTCCTTTTATCGTATCCACTTTTCGTGCTTTTGCCATTTGGGCAATTCCGCCATTTAATTGTGAAACAATTTTATTTTTATGTGTACGGACTTGATCAATATCAATTGCTGGTTTGCCATACGTGACGCCCATTTTTGATAAATGTTCAGCCTCGCTCATGACCTTTGAAATATGGAGCAATGCTTTAGATGGAATACAGCCTCGATTAAGACATACTCCGCCTAATTCATTGTCGCGATCAATTAGTAAAACTTGTTTCCCTAAATCGGCCGCACGAAAAGCTGCAGCATATCCACCGGGGCCAGCTCCAATGACAACTATTTCATAATGTTTAAGTTTTGTCATGGATCAGTCTTTAAAATAAGATAGGTCACAAAGTACTGCTGCAAATTTGGATGTAAAAGCAGCAGCGGATGCACCATCAATTACTCGATGATCATAAGATAACGAAAAAGGCATTATAAATCGTGTTTTAAATTCACCAGTTCCTTTATCGTATACCTGTTTCCAGGAACTCCTAGATACGCCCATGATGGCCACTTCCGGCGGGTTTACGATGGGCGAGAACCCGGTTCCACCAATACCGCCTAAACTTGAAATAGTGAATGTTCCTCCCTTTATTTCATTGGGTATTAATTTTTTTTCTCGCGCACGGGAACTTAAATCCATGAGCTCTGATGATAGATCTATAATTGATTTTTGATCCACATCTCGAACCACCGGAACAGTAAGTCCAAGCGGCGTGTCTACGGCAATTCCCAAATGATAATAGTTTTTCAATACTAAATTTTGGTCTGTGTAATCTAAGGAGCTATTAAACTCGGGCATTTCTTTTAAAACGATGGTTGCGGCCTTCATTAAAAACGGGAGAAATGTTACTTTTATATCTTGCTCTGAAACTTTTGTTTTTAATTTTTTTCTATAGCTATCTAATTCAGTGATATCGGCACTATCAAATTGAGTTACGTGGGGTATGGTCTGCCAGGCTTGTTGAAGTCGTTGGCCAGTGATGCGATTAATTCTAGTGAGTTTTTGTATTTCAACTTCTCCCCACTGTGAAAAATCAATCTCTTGTTTTTGGGCGGGAATACCCCCTGACGATATGGTCATCTGTAGCTTGATATAGCTATTTAGGTCATTTTTTGTGATTCGGTTTTTTTGTCCCGTTCCTTTAATGACCTGAAGGTTGATTCCTAGTTCTCGCGCTAATCTTCTGACGCCTGGTGATGCAAATACAGTGTTGTTTGAAGTGGTGTCATCTAAAATCAGTTCCGGTTCAGTTTTTTCTATTTGTGGCGGTGTTTTTTCTTTTTGCGGTTTTTCTTCCGCGGGCATTTTTTCTTTTTGCTCATCTCCTTCTAGTTCAATATTCATGAGAATTTGTCCCGGCTTCAGTTCGTCTTCCACCGAAACTAATATTTCTATAATTCTTCCATTGACCTCTGCTGGGATTTCCATAGATGCTTTGTCAGATTCTAACACCAATATAGTATCATCATATTCAATAGTATCACCCACAGAAACACTTACCTCGCTTACTGTGGCACCGTCAATGCCTTCTCCTAGGTCTGGTAATATAATTTCTTTAATCATAGTATTTCCTAAACCGTTACGGGGCTTGGTTTTTCTGGATCTAAGTCATACTTCTTCATTACATCGTCTCCTTTTGATGTGTCCATTTTTCCATCCAGGGCTAACGCACGAATAGCAGCTAAAACAATATAATAGCGGTCTACTTCAAAAAAATGACGCAGATTTTCACGGGTGTCGCTGCGGCCAAAAC
>CAZCHA010000211.1:0-2634 GCA_964498175.1 uncultured bacterium | reverse complement strand
GATGTTCAGGAGAAATTATTTCCTGTTATCAATGAAAAAGAAACTTTTCTGGAGAATTTAAAAATACTCATTAAAGGATTTCAATTATTTGATCTTCCAATCATTTTGACAGAGCAAGTTCCGGAAAAATTAGGGTCCACAGTTGAACCCATAAAATCTTTACTTCCGGATACAAAGCCCATTATAAAATCATCCTTTTCCTGTGCTGCGGATGCTGGGTTTTCTTTGAAGGCTAATTACATGACTGACTGTGATGGTGTAGTTTTAGCAGGAATTGAAACACACGTTTGTATTTACCAAACAGAGCGCGATTTAATTCACCGTGGTCAGCATGTAGAAGTGGTCACTGATGCCGTAGCATCCAGAAATCCAAATAATCACCAAATTGCATTGGACCGCATCCGAAATAATGGTGGTTTTTTAACCACGGTGGAAATGTTATTGTTTAGCCTTCAGGAAGTGGCAGAAGGAGATCGATTTAGAGAATTGATCAAATTGGTGAAGTAAGCGAAACCGGGGGAATTATCCATATTTTGAAATCATTTCGGGAACTTTATTCTGAATCACTCGTAAATTCAACCGTGCAAAAACAATTCACATCCATTATTTCAATCCTTCTTGTAGGACTCATGTCACTCACACCATTGTTTTCCATTGAACGGTGCGATATGCCCTGCTGTGAAACTGTTGAAATCTCTTGCTGCGAAAAAGACAAACCCATGGATTGTCCCATGGAAATGTCAGAATGTCGCGTCAGTTCATTCATTCCGCTCATGGCAGCGCCACTGAATGAAGTAAATGTCTCCAAAGAATATGACATTTCCGAATTAATGCACATTTGGTTTGAGTTGGATCAATTTCATCCTTCGATTCAACCCATCCATAACTTTTCTTTCCAACACCCACCGGAATATTTTATACCCCTAATCTGTTAAACTAAATCCTTTTTCCAATTCATGCTTTTTGAACGAATCAAAAAGCACTGTCACAAAAATAAACAAAAGGATTTAGTATGAGATACCTTCATAAAGTCATTTATATGATAGCTGTAACATCAGTTATTGTGTTAAATGCACAAAACAATAATTCAATACAAATTAAAAAAGCCACAGTTGAAATTGGCCAAAATGATTTAGTCTTTTCTGTCAGTGGTCTTGTCTGTTCATTCTGTTCATTCGGACTCCAAAAAGGATTGTCCAAATTGGATTGGATTGACAAATCAAAACATGATAAAGGTGTTTTTGCCGATATCAACAATCAATATGTCATGGTTGGTATAAAACCCAATCTGGATAAAAATATCAATGACGCAATTTCGATCATCAAAAGTTCCGGATATGAGGTGTACGATTATTATATTAATCCGGAAGGAGAAGGTATCGAGAGACATAAAATAAAAGAGGCACCAAATGAAAAATAAAGCACTTTCAATCTTGTCTCTCTTTACATCATCAGGAACTTTGATTTGCTGTGCCTTGCCAGCTTTGGTGGCAACGCTGGCCGGGGGTGCGGCAGTGTCCGGTATGGTGGCAGCGTTCCCTATGCTGATTCCCATTTCCCAAAACAAAGGATGGATATTTCTCATTGGTGGACTCCTTTTGATCCTGAATGGATCTTTTGTCTTTAGGACCAAAAAGGAAGTTGCCTGTGAAGTTGGAGAAGAAACGGCCTGCGAGATCGCTGATCGATTCAACCGCCGGATGTTTTTTGTGTCCGGTGGCGTGTATTCAATAGGCGCATTCTTTGCATATGGGTTGGTTCCAGTCCTTCAATTTTTTGAAACATGGAGTCTGTCATGAGAATCTTATTATTCTTATCCATTCTGATGGCACATCAGCCTGTCATGGATATGGCGCCTCGATGGAGTGGCGGCTATGGTTTACAGATTAGAAATGAGATTATCTCCACATCCAAGACAATTAATTGGTTTGAAGGTGTTTATACTTGGTCCCGGGAAAAACGATTCACGTTCAAAATCCCTGTGGAATCAGGCAATACATTGATGCAGCCCATTCTTGCATTGCCGTTAAAAAAATATCAGAACCATCCCGGTTATACGGAAAATTGGGGAATCACACCCCAAGTGAAACTCCCGTTAGGTGGAGAGGGTGGTGCCGGCTTGAGCCTTTCCTATAGTTCAGAAGATCCGATATTTTACCAGATGTATGATTTTTTTGGATGGAAAGGATTTGATGGTAAAACATCCATTGGATTTGATGGTAATCTGGGTTGGCATCCTTATCATAAAAATGAGACCAATTCCGGATTCTTTCTCATGGGAGATGTCTCTTGGCGAAAGTCTGGAAATACATCTACGATTCATTCTGGGCCAGTTTTGGTAGGGTATCGAAAAAACATCATGGCGAGAGTCGAATTAAAAATGCCAATAACAGGAACTGAAAAGGCACAACCGATTCTAAATTCAGGTATCGGATTTGTGTTTTAAACCATTAATTAAAAGAGAAAACTATGAAACATTTATTAATTATCTTTTCATCAATCCTAATTGCAACCCTAATCGGTTGTGGAAGTGCAGATGCAAAAACTGAAGTAAGTGTCAGCACAATTCAATGCGGCATGTGTCAAAAAACCATCGAAAAAGGTTTAGGTACTTTGAAAGGTGTCAAGTCGGTT
>CAZCHA010000210.1:0-2663 GCA_964498175.1 uncultured bacterium | reverse complement strand
AAGAGGAGTAAATAAATATGGAACGCAAAATAGTTCACGTTATAGGTACGGGAACGATTGGTGAACCGCTCATCGGGCTTCTAAGTGATTACCGGGATCAGTTGGGGATCAATGAAGTTACCTTTCACAAAAACTCGGCACTTCGTCGGGATAGGTCTAAAGTAAGCGACCTACTGCGTCGTGGTGCACGTTTATCTGTGGATGAAGGGAAAGAACAGGAGTTTAGAAAGTTGGGGCTAGACCCTGATCTTGAAACAGAAGAATCAATTAAGCGATCTACGGTTGTAATTGATTGCACCCCCAAAGGGGTAGGCCATTCCAATAAAGTGAAGTATTATGAAAAATTTTCAGATACAGTAAAAGGATTTTTAGCTCAGGGCAGTGAAGATGGATTTGGAAAAAAATATGCTCGTGGCATTAACGACCATGCCTTGAATTCTTCTTCCGATAAGTTCATCCAAATCGTATCATGTAATACCCATAACGTATCCTGTATCACAAACACTTTAGCCGTGAATGAAGATCCAGATAATCTCATTGAAGGGAAATATGTCTGTGTTCGTCGTGCAAATGATCTGAGCCAGGCGGGAAGTTTTATACCAGCACCCCAAGTTGGGTCACATGGAAACGAGAAATATGGTTCGCACCATGCGGCTGATGCAGCTGGCTTATTTGCTACTTTGGGTATGGATTTGAATTTGTTCTCTTCTGCTATGAAAGTAAATAGTCAATACATGCATGTCCTATGGTTTACTCTAAAAGTGAAAGAACCTACTAGCCTAGTATCTGTGAAGGAGAGGCTGCATAATAATGACAATGTGGCCATGACTACCAAGGATATGACCAGCACAGTTTTTTCCTTCGGGCGTGACCATGGACATTATGGACGAATCATGAATCAAACTGTTGTTGTAGAACAATCTCTTCATGTTCGAAATGATCATGAAATCACAGGTTTCTGTTTCACCCCACAGGATGGTAATTCTATCTTGAGTTCAATCTCAGCAGCAGAATGGATGCTGTATCCCCATTCTTATGATGATAAAATCCAATGCCTGTCACACCTGTTTTTTAACATCATTTGAGCCTGAAAGTTGAACGAATCGTAACTGGTCCATTTCAGGAAAATAGTTATGTCGCTTGGCAAGATGGATTGCCATCCTGCCTTGTGATTGATCCCGGTGATGATCCAGGACTGATTATTGAAGTGATTTTAAGTAAGGTTCTCACCCCGATTGCCATGGTAAATACCCATGCGCATTTGGATCATATCGGTGCCGTATCTGATTTAAAAGAAAAATATGGAATGCCATTTTATTTACACCATAATGAAAAACCGATTTTAGATGGTTACGAAAGAGATTGTGCTTTTTTTGGAATTAATCCAAAAAAAACTCCAAAGGTGGATCATTGGTTAAACGCAGGTAGCTTGAAGATCGGTGATTTTTTGATCCAATGTATTGAAACACCGGGGCATACACCCGGTGGAACCTGTTTGGTGATCAATGATCATGTGTTCACTGGTGATACGATTTTTGCCGGTTCTGTTGGACGAACTGACTTGCCTGGCGGTAATTGGGACACCTTATGTGATAGTCTAGTGAAAGTCATGGAAAAAATTTCACATGATTATATTTTACATCCAGGACATGGGCCAGACACAACATTAGAAAAAGAAATAAAACAAAACCAATTTTTGATTCCATTATTAAAACGGGTAAATTCCTTTTGATGGGCGAATTACATACATTTAATAAAAAATTGATTCAACACGATTCGATTTTCCACAAGTTCACTGACGAATTAGCAACCTTTTCTGATTTGAAGAAAGAAAATCGGATTATTATTGCTGTTTCTGGTGGAATGGATTCCATGGCGCTTTTCTCTCTCTTACATTCCAGAGAAAAATTTGATCTAATCATTGCCCATGTGAATCATCATTTGCGTGGAGATTCTAATAAAGATGAATTCCTTGTTCAACGTTCATGTAAGTTATTGGGTATTCCATTTTTCTCTACATCCTTGAATCCTGAATATATTAAAAAAGGAGAAAGTGTTGAACAATGGGGGCGAAACCACCGCTATCGTTTCTTTAATGAAATTATGGAAAAAACTAACGCAAGTTGGATCATGACGGCTCACCATGGTAATGATCAGGTGGAAACTGTTTTAATGAATCTATCCCGACAGTCCGGCATTTCAGGTCTTTGCGGTATTGGGAAACAAACAAAAAATGTATTGCGTCCGCTGTTAGGTTTCACCAAAAAGGAGTTAACTGAATTTGTAAAAAGAAATGAAATTCCTTTTCGCGAAGATTCCACTAATTCTGAACTATTCAATCCTCGGAATTTTATTCGACATAAGGTTGTAAACCCCTGGGAGAATAATGCTCAAAATCTTGTTACGGGGATTCAAAGTTCAGTTAATCATTTTTCCGAATGGAAAGATTCATTAGATTATTTTATTCTGGATACACTTGTTCCTAAAATTCCCCAATCTGTCAATCGGTTTGATATTCCCATCAAGATGGTCCAAGGTCTGCCAAATATGGTGAAAGTTAGATTGGTTCAACTTTTGATTGAAGTAACTTATCATGAACCTTGGTCCAAACATCAGATCGAACTTTTGAAATCATTTTTTAATAAAGAAGAAGTGGGCAATCA
>CAZCHA010000209.1:0-2668 GCA_964498175.1 uncultured bacterium | reverse complement strand
ATTAAGTTTTTGCAGGCCTTACAGGGCTCACCCTGTTTTCCAAAAATTTGTAACTCATTTCTATAACTCCCGACTCTGCCATTTAAAAATGAGAAGCTCATAATGGTCGTGCCATGATTATCGATGGCTTTTTTTAATATATTTTTAATAGAGTTGTGTAATAAAGAAACCTTTGGTTTCGAAATAGCACTTGATATAGAATTGGGATGAATGCCGCTCACCCATAGACTTTCATCGATATAGATATTTCCTAATCCTGCGATAAATGACTGATCCAGAAGTAGCGCTTTTATGTTTCGATTTTTTTTCTTCAAATTATCATAAAGCCATTCGTCTGTGAATTCTTTTCCCAGCGGTTCAGGTCCGTGTTTCCTATCAATTTCAATTAGATTTTTATATAAATATATTCGACCGAATTTTCTTATATCATCAAATATTAGATTCTTTGAGTTTTCAAGTTTTATTATTACACGAGTATACTTGGGTATTGCAGACCCCTCTTGTATATATAGTTTCCCAGTCATTCTAAGATGCACCGCAATAATAAAGTCACCCAAATCAATTATTATATACTTTGCTCTTCTTCTGACATCTAAGATTATATTTTTCTTATTTTTTATACTTAGGTCTTTTGGTTTAAAATTATGAAGTGATTTTTCCCACAGAGGCATAATACCAAGAATCTTTTTGCCAATAAGATCGCTCCTGATATGATTAACCACTGTTTGAACCTCTGGTAGCTCTGGCATAACCGTTTATCCTAATTAAAAAAATTAATAAATCTAATTGCAGGATATACTACAATAAGCTTTACTATTGATTCTTCAATCATTTTTATAAATAATATTTCCGCTTACAATTGTTTGCAGTATGCTGATATCCCTAATCTTTTCAGGATCAACCATCATGGGGTTTTGATCTAAAATAACAAAATCCGCGTATTTGCCGGGTTTGATAGAGCCGATCTTTGTTTCCATTTTAATCTGCCATGCAGCATTAATGGTAAGCGATTTTACCCCCTGTACTACACTTATTTTATTAGACTGGCCAATTATTTTCCCATCTCTTGTTTTTCGATTTACTGCCGTATGGAGTAAGCTTAATGGCTTGCTTTCAAACATAGGCTGATCCGCGTGAAGTGAAAAAATAAGAGAATTATTTTCTGCTACTTTTAGTGGAAGAATTTTATTAGTTCGTTCTCGTCCAATAATATGGTCTTCTAAGGCTTCACCATAATACCAGAGGTGATTAATATGAAAACTGGGACTCACGCCAAGTTTGGACATTCTTTGAATGTCTTTTTTTGATGGAAGCAAACAATGCTCAAGTCGATGTCTGGAATGTTTTGGGATCCCTGATATTTCAAACGCATCCAATGTTTCACTTATGGCTTTGTCACCCTGTGTATGAACAGCAACCTGCCAACCCACTGAATCGTATTGTTTGATTCGATTAGCAATTTCAACATTATTCCACAATGCATTCCCCAAGTGCCCTGCTGGCAAATGGATTTTTTCCTGGTTTATGGTAGATGATTTAAATGGCTCATTTAAATACATAGATCCCGTATAAGGTGAGCCGTCATACCAAAATTTTACCCCCACCATTTTAAAATAATCATCGCCATTGTTTGCTGAAGGTGGCAACAAATGATCTGCATCATCTCTGACAAAAACAAAATTCCGAACTGTGGGTTTCCTATCGGGCAAAAACCCTAATCTTTGGAGAGTTTTATTGAATAATGATGTTTGTTCAGATGAGAGATGTTGATATAACCGTATCACACCGGGGTCATTTGTGGTAATCCCCATGGATGTAATGCATGTGTTTCCATTGGCAGCATATTCATTCAGAACGGTGACACATTTTTCTTTCAATACGGCTCTTCCCATGGCATTGATGACAGTATCCCTAAAAGGCTGAAAGGCCACCTGTTCAGAAATATATCCGTTTAAATTTCCATCTACATCCTTGCCGTAAAAACTCGATTCGCTCGGATTGGGAGAATTTTTATTAATCCCAGCCGCATTAAATGCCAATGAATTCCCCCAAAAGGAATGCATACTCAAGGATGCAATCAATAGCGGATTATTTGGGACAATTGAATCCAAATATGAGATATGGGGAGGGATGAGATCTTCCACCAAAACCACATCCAAACCTTTACAAAGTATCCATTCTCCCGGAGTATAATTTTGTATTTTTGATTCCAAATGAGACCAAATATCTTTTTGATTCTCATGTGTAAATCCGCTCAAATCAATCATTCCATGGAGAAAAGATGAGGCCACGGGATGGGTGTGTGGATCGATAAATCCGGGAAGAAGGGTTGCTCCTTTTAAATCAATAATTTGGGTTGTTTCTTTTAGATGTAATCGTAATTCTGAGTCACTCCCAACCGCTACGATTTTTCCCTTATCCACAAAAACGGCGGTTGCTTTCGGCTGCTCGTCTTCCAGGGTGATCACTGTTCCATTATAAATATAGAGCGAACCTTTTGGCGTAAAGCCCGGCTCCAATGCAAAGGCAATGAGTAGAAGGACCACAGTCACAGTGGCGGCAAAGGCATAAGTGATCTTTTTCATTCTAATATTTCGTCCTCATGTTAACCTTTCAAAGGCTAGCGAATAACGATTTCATCCGCGAAGATCCAGGCTTTTCCACCGGC
>CAZCHA010000208.1:1536-2669 GCA_964498175.1 uncultured bacterium | reverse complement strand
GCTACATAATTATCCGGTGCTTCTGTAGTAAAACGGATAACTCTTTCATTAACCAATGGTGCTGCCCCCGGAGAATAAACATTGTTGAAAACATATTGAATGCCGTAATTCTTTGTTGGAGATTCAATTCCCACTGTAGAATAATTCTTGGTTGCATCCACATCTTCAATTTCGAGATATTGAAATTCAATCACACCATCACCACTTTCTGTGGGCATGGCATTCTGATCGTATAAAATGATCTCAAATGTTTCTTCTGTAACCTCATCATAACCATTCAATGCACGGGACCATTCAATAATAAATCGTCCATTATCTTCATCATACCAGGTAAATACCTTGATCCATATATCAATTTCGTTATCACTATTGCTGTCAATTGTTTCTAAATCATCGGAAAAGGGTGCCAGCATCGCTTTCGGCCCCATATACATAGGAATGGACATATTCCAGAAATAATCTATGTAACATGGTTCAAAAGATGTCCAACCATTAGAACTGACTGTAATCTGATTATAATCAATACCATGATATTTGAACGTAAATGGCAATTCAATATTTTCATGGTCATCATCATCCAATTGGTAATAAGTGCCATTATTTCCACCATAATTAGGATCCAACTCAATCCAATCGAATATTGGTGTTTCATCAAATCCTATATCTGTATCATCATAAGCCCAGTAACCATAATTATTCGGTGCCACAGGGATATTATCCGAGGGTGGTTCAATATGGAGTGGAACTTCCTGACTGAATATGGAATGTCCATTTTTTACAAATTCTACCAGAAAAGTAATATCGCTTCCATAGGAAACATCGCCTATTGAAATTTCATAATTCGTACCGTTGGATGTTGTGGAAAAAGGAGCAAAGTTAGAGAATGAATCAGAAGTTGAGTTTATTGTGACATTAGCACCTTCTGAGAGAGCTGATATTTCAATCCAAATATTCTGATAGATACCACCGGAAAAGTTTGAAACGGATAAGACCGTTTCAATATCTGAATTTGGATTTACTAATGAATTTTCGAAGGATACATTGAAGACAGGTATTTCTACTTCAATAACAAATTCGCAAATTGTATTCCCATTTTGATCCTTTAACTCTCCATGAATGGTATTTCCTACAGA
>CAZCHA010000208.1:0-1436 GCA_964498175.1 uncultured bacterium | reverse complement strand
CATCAATACTCGTTAGAAAACGGCCTTCATCATCTGTTATTCCTTTTGACAATAATTGATCATCACTCATGATACTGATTACCGCATAGTTAACTGTACTCCCTGAAGCATCCATCAAAGTCAGATCAACAAAACCATCATTGGCATAAATATCTTCAAAATTAATTGTGAATTGGTCTGGAGTATCTATATATACGGGTAAAGATGGATCTCCGAGAATATTGTAAACGTGGGCATAAAATTCCTGAGCTTCACCAGGTCCATTTTGAGCTGGAAATTCTTTTAATAGTCCTGAC
The DNA here is from genome assembly GCA_964498175.1 of uncultured bacterium. Lineage (GTDB taxonomy): Bacteria > Fidelibacterota > Marinisomatia > Marinisomatales > UBA1611. The sequence continues at coordinate 1,140 of CAZCHA010000208.1, read as the reverse complement.
TGTCCTGCCTGCATGGCTGGCCCTAATTCTACTACGCCATGATTTAGCATGGCATCATAAGTATAGGCATTGATTACATTATTATATTTTGTACTGGTGTGGAGATCCGATGGGCCAATAAATGCTACTCCACCTTTTGGTATTGAAGGTGTACCTCCACGCAAAACAGATTCCGCTAAGCACGGGTCTACATTGTTAGCAAAATCGTTAGAGTTACAAACCCAGCTAAAAAAAATAGGTGTTAGCCAACCATTGTTGAGATCATTCACATCGTCTGTGTGAAATTCAGGATAATGCCAACCATTTGCATCTCCCCAACCGCGATAATTCACTATCCCCACACCATTATTAATACTTGGAATAATATAAGGTGCACCCTGCTGAACAGGCGGATAAAAAACCGTATCAATCTGATTATAACCATAATCCAATAATTCATCTCGGAGCCAATATGAAGTCCATTTTGGCGTGATGGGAATAGGATAAGAGTTGGAATAGTTACCAGCTACGATCAGTCCCCGACTCAACCAATCAGAATCATAAAGTAGGGGATTTGCAACATATTGCATCGTTTTGGCCATGATCACCGCTAAGTCAGATAATGAGTCAATGGAAAGACGTCCAATGAATACATCTGGAATATTATCATCCCCTAAAATATGTGTGTATTTCTGATCAGTTACATCATTTTCAGGACCGTAATAAAAAGAAGGAAATGAGGCAAAGCCATCCACATCACCAATAAGTAATACATACTCCAACATGGGATCTTCAGCAAGTTTATTGGAAATGGTAGATTTGATTAAAGATGCAGACTCTCCTGCTTCGGATAATGCGATAACATCTACATCAAATCCCTGAGAATTCTTGAATGATACAAAGTCGCCGAGATACTGAATGATACCGTCTGGTGCGATGATGAGGAATGTACCTCTCTGTGGATTGATTTGAGAAGGTAGAATATTATAATTATTCATAACCATATTAGTGAAGGCCAAAGGAATGGGTTGATTCATGAGTTGTTCACTACTCTTTCCACGAAATGATACACCGTCACCTAAAAGAAAAGAAAAGAAAAGAATATATATAATTAAATACATTTTTTTAATATTCATAATTATTTTACCGTTTACTTTTTAA
>CAZCHA010000207.1:0-2669 GCA_964498175.1 uncultured bacterium | reverse complement strand
TTACCAATGCCAGGGGACAGGGAAAAGAAATCCCGGTACAAGAGGTCTATCGAGGTATATCTCATGAAATTACTTTGTTAAAAAAAGTCAGACTCGAAATTGCGGTAAACGATGAATTTGTGGATGCTGTAGTTGAGGCGGTTACTATTGTAGCAAAAAAGGATGGAGATAAAGGTCGGGGTAAAATATTTATTTTACCCATCGATGATTGTATACGTCTAAGAACTGGAGAAAAAGGTTCCAAAGCAATTGGGTAGCTTAGTATATTCTGCTTTGAATTTCTTTGGAATAATTGTGAATTCCTTAATAATAAAAAGAAATTCAAGCATACTTCATTAAATATTAACAACCTAAGTGAGGAAGAAATGAGTAAAATCAGAGCAGAATACATATGGATGGACGGGCACCAGCCCACCCAAAAACTTCGTTCAAAAACAAAAGTTTTTGAAGGTCCCGTAACCAGCCTTAATGATATTCCAGACTGGGGATTTGATGGATCCAGCACCATGCAGGCTATTGGTACAGACAGCGATTGCATGTTAAAACCTGTTTGTTTTATTCCGGACCCAATTCGGGGAGGCGACAATATTCTGGTCATGTGTGAAGTGATGAATGCAGATGGGTCTGTTCATCCATCAAATACGCGGGCACGGTTAAGAGAATTAGAAAAAAAACACGCCGCTCAAGAAGCCTGGTTTGGCATTGAACAGGAGTACACGCTTTTTCAAGGTCGATCTCCTTTGGGGTGGCCGGAAGGTGGATACCCTGCACCTCAGGGCCCTTTTTACTGTGGTGTTGGTGCCGATGAAGTTTTTGGTAGAGATATTGTAGAGGAACATTTGGATCTTTGTATAGATGCGGGGTTGGAAATTTCAGGAATAAATGCCGAGGTGATGCCGGGGCAGTGGGAATACCAAATTGGCCCACTGGGACCTTTAGCATCTGGTGATCAAATGTGGCTATCCCGATGGCTTCTGTATCGTATCTCTGAAGATTACGGCGTGAGCGCAACACTGCACCCAAAACCAGTCAAGGGAGATTGGAATGGTGCCGGGGCACATACTAACTATAGTACGAAAGCTATGCGAGAACCAGGCGGAATGACCATCATTGAAGAAGCCTGTAAGAAACTAAGTCAAAAACATTCAGAACATATTGCGGTTTATGGCGCTCATAATGAGGAACGCCTCACGGGCCTTCATGAAACGTGCAGTATTAATGAATTTCGTTATGGCGTAAGTGATCGGGGCGCATCCATCCGAATTCCTATGCAAACATCAAAAGACGGATATGGATATCTTGAAGATCGCAGACCATCTGGAAATATGGATCCATATTTAGTTTGTGCAATTCTATTGGAAACAACTTGCGATTAGATTTTATTTATACCTAACCCAAGACAAAAATGCCTCGATCACTCGGGGCATTTTTTACACCTACCTTCTGGCAATACCGTATATCAAAAATGATCTTAATCTTTTAATTAGAATAAAGTTGCCTGATCTCCACCAATATCAATATTTATGTTTTCCCCCTCCCGCTGGGCAACCACGGCCAAGTGGGCCTGCCGGATTGGCTCTGGTCGTCGATAATGAGTTACACATTCCAGTGTAAACTCCATGGTGGTGAGCAAATCCGCTTTATGCCCTACTGAAACAAAAACTGGGTTAACATCATCTTTCGTTCTTAAAGCAAGACCCACCTCTTTATCATTATGAATCAAGGGCGCATGGTGGCCCTTTTCAAAATCTATATTATCGTGAAGCCCCACCAAAATACGGTCTGAAACACCAATGGATGGGATATCAAATAAAACACCGAGATGGCTGGCTAAACCAAACCGTCGGGGATGAGCCAAACCGTGTGAATGGAATAAAACAACATCGGGACTATGCTGAGCACGCTTCATGAGTTTCATAATAGGAGGCGCCTCCCTGAAGGCTAAAATTCCCCGAACATAGGGAAAGGTTATTTCTTCGGATAAACCGTGGCGTTCAACCAATTCCATGCCGGGAAACCTTAATATGACAAATGCAGCGTGGATTGTATTGGTGTTTGGATCATGTGAAACATTGGTCCCCGCCACTAGATGGATTTCATCTGGTAAGGGCTGAATAGTAATCTTATCCCGAAGGTTCATTTGGATGGCAGATGCTTCCCCCGGAGAAACATTCCAAGAATGGATACGTACAGGCTTCATTTTATGAAATCTAATGCAATTACGTGAAAAAATGAAATATCAGATTGCAAATTTTAAAATCCATTTTTTCATTTAATCCATCATGAGGAATCACCTAAATTTTTCTATTATGAAATTGATACATCAATCCATTCCGCTTCTTTTTATGGTAGGTTTGCTTTTTGCAAGCATCGAAAAGAATCTTCAAACTCAATTCATTCTGGCCGAACCCGGAGATACAATCACCATTCCAGAAGGCCTGCACCCTATTCGCGGAACATTATCCATAGATGGGAAAATGGATCTTGTTATTCGCGGGAAAAGTATGGATCAATCTATTCTTTCGTTTTCAAATCAGGACGAGGGTGCCCAAGGTATTAGTATTACCAACTCAACAAATATAACGCTGGAAGGATTCACCATTCAAGACACAAAAGGCGATGCCATTAAAATTCAATATACAGATGGAATTGTTTTCAGGCATGTTAAA
>CAZCHA010000206.1:0-2693 GCA_964498175.1 uncultured bacterium | reverse complement strand
AAACGATAAAACCGATTTACAATTACCGGCTTTTCTAATGCGATCATTTCATAAATGGTGCTGGATGCTTCGGTTAAAAGAATGTCTGAAATTTTATAATAGGGAGTAATATTATAGACCTCTGGACCCAATAATTTAATGTGAGAAAACTTTTCTGCCAAATCATAGGCCAGATTTCTTTGTGGTACCAAATTATATTCTCCAAATTTATCTAGGAAATACGTCCACATGTGGGGTTTAAGAATTACATTATAATTTTGGGTATATTCGCCTAATTTCATTCCAAATCGTTCTAAAGAACTGGGATAAAAAGTGGGTGCAAAGAGAATCGTTTTTTTACTTGGGTCCAGCCCCAATGATTGAGCGAGCTTTTCATCAAAGCCTGGATTTTGAGAAAATAAAGGATCTAGTTTTGTAAAGCCTGTAAGTACAAGTTCCTTATCAACACCATGGCTCCGTAGTTGATCCATTCTGTATATACCTTCAACAAACCTGATATTCAGTCTCGGATGATTATCCCGCCAATAAGATGGCTTTACACCGATTCCGTGGTAGATCATCCCAGCCAGTGTTTTTTCTGAAATATATTCATCTAATTCATAACGTGACCAACCACAAACAAAAAAGTCCAAATCTAATTCCTTCATCATTTTGGCTCTTTCTTCCTCAGACTCAGAATAAATCATTGTCCCGGGTTTAGTCGCAAGAATGTTTAAACACAGTTCTCTTTCTTCCTTTTTATTTACGGCTGCAGTGGAATGGAATATTTGGAACCGATTATCCCTGGATAATAGATCAATTACCGGATCAAATTGGGGTAAATGATAAAGATGAAAACTATCGAACAGAATTTTAATTTTGTCCGCCATATCATTATCCTTCCATCAATTTTTCAAATAATTTTGCATAAAGCCCCTTTTCCTTCAATAATGAATCGTGGGTACCTATTTCAACAATTTGTCCTTTATCTAATACCACAATTGAGTCAGCACGTTTAATAGTTGAAAGCCGATGCGCAATCACAAGTGTTGTCCTATCTTGCATTAAGTTTTCTAAAGCAGTCTGTACTTTTCTTTCAGATTCTGCATCCAGTGAAGATGTAGCTTCATCCAAAATTAAGATGGGTGGATTTCGAAGAATTGCTCTCGCTATAGCTAATCTTTGGCGCTGACCACCGGAAAGTTTTACACCTTTTTCTCCAATGATTGTTTGAAACCCTTTGGGCTGATCAAGAATAAAATCATATGCATTCGCTGCTTGTGCTGCTGACTCCAACTCTCTTTGGGAATAATTTTCTACACCATAAGTAATATTGAATTCAATGGTTTCATTAAAAAGGATAGTCTCCTGTGTTACAATGCCCATTTGATTCCGAAGAGATGCTAACTTAGCATCTCGAATGTTTATTCCGTCTATTAAGATGGCACCGGATCCAATATCATAAAATCGTGGAATGAGATCTGCGATAGTAGATTTTCCTGAACCACTGGGCCCAACAATTGCCACTACTTTCCCTTTTGGAATAGAAAATGAAATACCATTCAATACAGTTTCTCCTTCTATATAATTAAACCCAACATTCTGGAAATCAATTTCTCCAGAAAAGGTATTTAAAGTTATGGCGTTTGGATTATCAATGATTTCTTGTGGCTGGTCTAAAATAGAAAAAACACGTTGTGCAGAAGCTGCACCTTTTTGAAGATCCACACTGACATTACTCAGCAAACGAATAGGACCTAAAACACTGAATAAGATTAAAATAAAACGTATAAAATCTTCCGGACTCATTGTTCCAGCAACCAATACATCCAACCCTCCGATCCATAGCAATGAAACGCCAATAACTGCCCCAATCGTTTCAGTAATAGGTGATGCAGTAAGCCTCAATCTTGCACGGCGGGAAATAAGATTATAGTAACGGTCTTGCTCTTTTTTAAACCGTTTTGTTTCATAGGCCTCAGTCCCAAATGCTTTCACAACACGTATGGAGTTTAATATCTCAGTAAGGATATTCATAATTCCTGCAATTTGTTTTGCTGTTCGCATGGATTTTCTTCGAATGCTTTTGCCAATCCAAAAAATAATTATCGCGGTCACTGGCACAATGATTAAAGCATAAAGTGCCAAATTCACGTTGATAATAAAAAGGAGTGAAATAAACATTAGAATATTAACGGGTTCAACAAAGACCCGATGAAAACTCGTGCCAAAAGCAATTCTCATGTTGGCCACATCTGTTACAACAATTGAAGTGAGTTCACCACTCTTTGCTTTATCAAAAAATGAAAGTGATAAGGAATGAAAATGATTATAAATATTCGTCCTGATAGAAGTGATCAAATTGAATTGTATATAGGTTAAAGAAATATTTTTTATATAGAGAAAAATGTTTTTGACCACAAAAACAAAAAGAATGGTTAAACATAATATTTTCAATGTTTCTCGCGATGTGTCTCGCAAAATAAGTTCATTTGTCCAATATTTCAGTTGATCATTGAAACTCATAATCTCATTGGATAAAGCTCTATGGCTTGCTAATAATTGATCAAAATCGGATAAAATATTGTTAATCAACGACGCAGTCAACCAAATAGAAAGACTATTGAAAACCACATAAATCAAAGAGGCAATAGTTGAGATCAGTAAAAAAGGCCAATACGGGAAAACCAATTTCCCCAGTCGAGTATAAATTC
>CAZCHA010000205.1:0-2698 GCA_964498175.1 uncultured bacterium | reverse complement strand
GTAGTAAAACACGAAGGAGAAGATTATCATCTATCCGGAGTTTTTTTAATTACTTAATGATGAATAATATATTAGACGATAACCCTGCAACATATATTTCATCCCCAAAAGTTGAAAAACGATTACCAATTGTAATACAAAAAAAACGCATTAAATCATTGATGATACAACCTAAGATACAAGATGGTAAATTAAAGAAAGAGAATAAAAAAAGTAGAAAGGACTCTAGGATAAGGTTGTTAAGGAATACAGCAATTTTAGAATTATTCTATGCTACGGGAATTAGACTAAGTGAACTAGTTAATCTCAATATCGGTTCTATCAATGAAAATGAAATGCTATTGAAAGTTATGGGAAAAGGGCAAAAGGAAAGAATTGTTCCTTTTGGAAAACCAGCAAAAATTGCATTAAAAGCTTACTTAAAAAAAAGAAATATCAATTTTCAATCATCACCGGAAATACCATTATTCTGTAGTTGGCATGAAAATAGAATTGGAGTTAGAAGAGTCCAAGTAATTTTAGAGGATTATTTAGCAGTAGTTTTAGGATCTGAAGACAATTATTCTAGGGTAGGAGCTAATCCTCATACACTAAGACATACATTTGCAACACATCTCTTAGAAGAAAATGTAGACATCAGATTGATCCAAGAATTGTTAGGTCATAGCAGTCTATCATCAACACAACTATATACGAATGTAGACACAAAAAAAATGATAAAAATATATAAAGATAAACATCCCCATGGTTCTTAAAGAGATGAAATAAAATGAATATGAATGGTAACGATCTAGGTTTAGATCAGCTAGGTTTGCTTAACCTAATCAATGTGTACCGGAATCTCACTGTGAAGGAGCTAGTGGCCGATATTGTAAGTAATGGCGAGGGTGTTATTGGACTTCGGGGCGCTGCCATGGTGGACACAGGGATTTATACGGGTCGTTCACCTAATGATAAATACATTGTGGATGAGCCTAGTTCTAGCGAAAAGATTTGGTGGGGGCCTGTGAATAGAAAAATATCTGAAGACATTTTTAATAAATTATATGACAAAGTAATCAATTATTACAATGCTTCCGATGGTACCAAAACTTATGTTTTTGACGGATTTGCAGGTGCAGATCCAAACTATTCACTTAATGTACGCTTCATTGCTAAGAAAGCCTGGCAGGCTCATTTTGTTCATAATATGTTTATTCGTCCCAAAAATGGAGAACTAAACGGGTTTGACCCGGGGTTTACTATCATAAATGCATCGGATATCACAAATAATGAATATCAAGAATTCGGTATGAATTCTGAAACATTTATTTTATTTCATCTTGGGAGACGAATTGCGATTATTGGTGGAACAGAATATGGCGGTGAAATGAAGAAGGGTATATTTTCTGTTCTTCACTATTTATTACCACAGCGGGGTGTTTTATCCATGCATTGTTCCGCAAATGTATATGTGGATGGTGGTAACCCCGCAATATTCTTTGGTCTGTCCGGTACAGGAAAAACCACATTGTCTACAGATCCGGTTCGCCCACTAATAGGGGATGATGAACACGGGTGGTCTGATGATGGGATCTTCAATTTTGAAGGTGGCTGTTATGCAAAAGTCATCAACCTGAATAAGGATGAAGAGCCGGATATTTATAATGCAATTCGGGAAGGCGCATTACTGGAAAATGTAGTCTACAATGAAGAGACAAAAGTCATTGATTTTACTGATGGTTCTAAAACAGAAAACACACGAGTTTCTTATCCATTAAATCATATTGATAATTCTGTATATGGGCAGGGAAAACCCAGTGTTGCAGGTCATCCAGAGAAAATCATCTTTCTAACATGTGATGCCTATGGTGTTTTGCCACCAGTGGCAAAATTATCATCTGACCAAGCCATGTATCATTTCATCAGCGGATATACGGCAAAAGTAGCAGGTACGGAGCGAGGAATTACAGAACCAACTGCTACTTTTTCTCCCTGTTTTGGCGGTCCATTCTTAACACTCCATCCCTTGCGTTATGCGGAATTATTGAAAGAGAAAATGGAAAAGTTTGACGTAGCAGTTTATTTGGTAAACACTGGATGGGTAGGGGTTAGTGCAAAATCCGGTGTAAAACGATTCAGCCTTCCAAAAACCAGAGAGATTATTAATTCTATTTTGGGTGGACAGATTGAAAAATCTGAATTTGAAATAGATCCATATTTTGGATTTCAAATCCCAATATCACTTGGCGAAATTGATTCAAATCTACTGAATCCTATTCGTGCATGGGATAACTTGGAAGAGTATCATACCACAGCAAAAGAATTAGTTAAAAAATTCCAAGCGAATTATAAACAATATGATTTAGGCGACCCGGCGGTATTAAATGCCGGTCCTTCATTAGAAAAAAACGAATAGGGAACATTATGATTATAGAATTTGCTGCCAGACATTTTAACGCACCCGATAATATTCGTGAATATGCAGAAAAGAAAGTTGGAAAATTCAAGAAATACAATGAAAGAGCAACACAATGTCAAATTATATTGGAACATGAACATAACGATCATACAGCAGAGATCAGTTTATCAGTTCCTGGAAATAGGTTTTTCGCAAAATCAGTGACAAAAAACATGATCAAGTCCATTGACAATGCTTTTGATAAAACAATGCACCAACTTAAAAAACACATGGATGTGCTCCATAATCATAGATAAA
>CAZCHA010000204.1:0-2778 GCA_964498175.1 uncultured bacterium | reverse complement strand
ATAGCTAAACAGCAATATAACTTGTTATTTATTGCTAAAGTCTTATTCTTTCTTTCTACAATATTATATAAATCTAAAGAATGAAATATACAATTCCAGAGTCATAATTATTAATTTAGTTCTACAACATCAAGCCCCACATTCGTGGTTCTTTTTGTGGGATGATGATTTGACTTAAATAAGTGATTAACCGCATTATATCAGCCCCGATCACACGGGTTTTTTTTGTGGATTTAGGTTGGACTCAAAATCCGATGGGTGGATATCTCTTAAATTTAAAATGTAAAAAATATTTAATTTTTAAATTTATAATTTGTATCTTATAAAGATAATAGCATCCAATATTACTAATATGTAATATAATTCATTCCCCGAAGTTGCTTTATTGACTTCGATAGAAAGGGTTTTTAGTTAAAGTACGGAGCTCAAAAAATGAAAATAAAAAAAATCCATCACGTTGCTTATCGTTGCCATGATGCTAAAGTAACAGTCGAGTTTTATCAACGAATGTTAAATATGGAATATTTTTTAGCATTTGCTGAGAATAAGGTCCCATCTACCAAAGAATCAAACCCATACATGCATGTTTTCCTAGATGCGGGGATGGGCAATGTACTTGCTTTTTTCGAAATACCGGATTATCCCGAAATGGGACGGGATGCTAACACTCCGGAGTGGGTACAGCATATTGCATTTGAAGTCGCCAATATGGAAGAATTACTTGAGGCCAAGGCAAAAGTTGAAGCAGCGGGGATTGAAGTGCTGGGACCCATTGATCATAGTTTATTCAAATCGATATACTTTTTTGATCCTAATGGTCATCGGCTTGAATTAGCAGTGAATATGCCAATTTCGCAGGAGGCAATGGATAAGATTCAATCTTTGGCACCCGCCATGCTCGCAGAATGGGATCGTACCAAACGCCCTCCCAGGCAAACAGCTTGGTTGCACGAAAAGGAACTGGGGGCCAGTTGATCCCAATGACCAAGATAAAATTAGTTAGGGAGGATAATTATGAGTGAAAACAATCCTTTAAACATGCGTGGATTTGAGTTCACTGAATTTGTAGCGCCAAAATGTGATTTTATGTCCAAAATTTTCTTTGAGCTTGGATTCTCAAAATTGAAGAAATATGATAAAAAAGAAATTATCTATTATCGTCAGAATGATATTCATTTTTTACTGAATTATGAGAAGGATGGGTTTTCCTCAGGATTTGCCAAGAAACATGGTCCTGCAATCAGTTCCATGGGTTGGCGAGTGGAGAATGCTGAATTTGCATTGAATGAAGCCATAAGACGCGGTGCCAAAACCCCTGATGAATCTGTTAAGGATCTAGCTTATCCGGCCATTTATGGTATCGGCGGAAGTTTGATTTATTTTATTGATCAATATGATGAAAATAATTCAATCTGGAACAACGATTTCACTGACCTAGATGATCCAATCGTAGTTGAATCTAAAGGGTTTCTAACCATCGATCATTTGACGAACAATGTATATCAAGGCACCATGGATACATGGGCAAAGTTTTACGAGGAAGTATTCGGTTTTGAGGAAGTCCGGTATTTTGATATTAAAGGTCAGAAAACAGCACTGTTATCCTATGCATTGCGCAGTCCTGATGGTTCATTTTGTATTCCAATAAACGAAGGCAGGGACAATGATAATAATCAGATCGATGAATATTTGGATGAATACAATGGACCGGGTGTCCAACATTTAGCTTTTTTGACCGACGATTTGGTAGGATCCTGTGATTCATTAATAAATACCCACATTAAAACTCTCGACATCCACGAAAACTATTATGATACAGCTTTTACCCGGGTACCCTGGGTCCGTGAGGATAAAGTAAAGATCAAGGAGCACCAAATCCTAGTGGATAGCCAGGCCGAAAATACTTACCTCCTCCAAATTTTTTCCAAAAACCTGTTTGGCCCCATTTTCATCGAATTGATTCAGCGCGAAGGGGATAATGGTTTTGGAGAAGGGAATTTTAAATCATTATTTGATTCTATCGAAAGGGACCAGATTAAGAGGGGTGTTTTATAATGAACTTGTTGAAAAACAGGATTTTTACTAATGATGAAATGGAAATATGGCAAACTGTTTTATCTACTCATGAGAAAACCAGAAAAGATCAGGTCGTAGATATTTTCCATAGCGGATTAGCAATATTAGATATCAAGGCTAATAAAATTCCGCATCTTCGGGAAATCAATAATACGTTAGAAAAGATAAGTGGATTCAACGGGGTGTATGTTACAGGTCTTGAAGATGGTAAAAGTTTTTACCCCATGTTGGCTAAAAGATTATTTCCTGTTGGCAATTTCATCAGGGACAAAAGGGATTTGAGTTATACGCCTGAGCCGGATATGATCCATGATCTTTATGGCCATATCCCTTTTTTAGTTGATAATGAATATGCTGACTTTTGCCAAAATATTGGTGAAACAGCATGCAGGTATATCGATGATGATGAAAAATTTCATCAGTTTGAACGGTTTTTCTGGTTTACCATTGAATTTGGTCTCATCAAAACAGCTGACGGACCCCGTGCGTTTGGCGCCGGAATTGCATCATCCCTTGATGAATGTGATTTTGCACTCAGTGATGGTCCTGAAGTAATTGAGTTTGATATTGAACTTATGATTAATCAAGAATTTCGGATCGATGAAATGCAGAAGAAACTATTCTTATTAGAAAACAAAATTCAGCTTTATGAATGTATAGAAGAACTGGTTGGGAAAATAAAAAATGTTTAAATAGAATGAT
>CAZCHA010000203.1:0-2779 GCA_964498175.1 uncultured bacterium | reverse complement strand
GTTCGAAAATCTGTTTTCTTTTTCAATGGGCTAGAAGTGAAACAAAATTGCATTCCGGCATCATAGATTTTTTTATAATTATCTGGAGCCATATCCCAATGCTTTAATTGTTCTGTCGAATACTGAAGCGCTACGTAAGGGTCCGTCACTTTTGGTTTTGAAGGGAACTCCAATGGTAAAATGATAAAAGGGTTCCCCGTGGTTATTTTATCCAACCGTCGGTATTCGAATCCGCTGCCATAAATCCAAGGGTTCAGATTGAATTCATTTGCAATTTTTAAAGCACGAAGTGCACCATGCTCTTCACGTGTTTTAAAAAGCATAGGTCGTCGACTTGCTCTGAATTCTTCAAGGGCTGCAAGGGATGGATTTAGAGGTATAGGTTCATTCTCTTTAGGGAATTTATCAACAATTCCTGTGGCTTTTCCGTACCATTCTGCATCTAAAAGGGATTGTCTTATAAAAGCAATTATACCTAATAAGGAATGGGGATAGTTCTCACCCCATCCACCAGTTTTAAAGGTAATGATTTGGGCAACGTCTTTTGCCACAGAAACATTGTTATCATTTAAAACAACCAGATCAGATTTTCCTTTAAAAATGCCTTTTTCAGGAACGACATGGGCAGCTGTAATTCCGATAGATCGAAGCGCTTTAAGGTCCTTTTCCTTAATCTTCAGGTCATTTTTTGCTCTGTATTCTGGTTGCATTCTATCATTCCAATGGTCATCAGGACTTTTGACTTTTTCATCTTTTTTAACTTCCAACCAGCCATCAATAAAACCTGCATAAACATTGGCACCTTTTAGGTCAATCTCGTAGGCATCACTGGGTACTTGAATATAGCGACCAACTTTTTCTATTTTTCCATTCCGAATAACTATTGTGCCATCTTTGATAAAATCGCCGGGCTCCGTATGAATCATTGCATGAGTCAGTGCCCATACACGTGGTTTATTTGAATGGATGTCTTTTACAGGTTCTGTTTGCGAATCTGCAAAAGACAGGATGAAGATAAGATTGAGAAAAATTTTCATCAAAAGTTTGGTCCTATAAGTTGATTCTTTTCAATAAAATTTGTGACATACTGGTATGCATCTTTGATATCATCAGAAATATGAAACAGGTTTAAATCTTCCTTCGAAATGGTACCCACATCTACTAAATAATTCCAGTTAACCACATTTTCCCAAAATTCTTTTCCATATAACACAATTGGTAATCGTTTTTTGATCTTTTGAGTTTGAATTAAAGTTAAACATTCCATCAGTTCATCTAGTGTACCAAATCCACCTGGCCAAACAATAAGGGCTTTTGCCAAGTAGAGGAACCAAAATTTACGCATAAAAAAGTAATGAAATTTCATATCAAGATCATTGGTTATCCATTCATTCCCGGATGCTTCATGTGGTAGAGAAATTGTGAGCCCCACATTAATTCCTCCCGCTTCTGCAGCACCTCGATTGGATGCTTCCATAATACCAGGTCCGCCCCCCGAACAAATAATGTACCGACGTTTGGTTCCTTTTAACCCTTTACTCCATGTAGTAAATTTGTTAGCTAGTGTTCGGGCATCTTCGTAATAGATGCTCATTTTCAAATCAGATTTCAATCGTTTGATTGTTTGCTCGTCTATATTCTTGGGTGCATTATCCAAAGCATTTTGTGCATCTTCTTTGGAAAGGGTACGGGCTGAACCGAAAAATACTATAGTATCAATAATTTTATTTTGTTGAAACCGTTGAAGTGGTCCGTAATACTCGGATAAAATTCGAACTGACCGACCTTGATCGCTTCCTAAAAATTCGGGGTTATAATAGAAGCGTTTTTTATTTAGGTGTATTGACATTCATTATTTTCCTTTAAAAATCGAATCGCAAAGGTAATCCATTTATCATTTGAAGAAAAGATACGAATAAGAATAAAAGAAATCGTTTCACAGATTGATTTCTCACATATTGTTGATATTAAAGTGCAAAAAAATTATTCCTTTAGACATGCTAGATGTATTGTCATTATTACATTAATTTAAAATACTTTACATTTGCTTATTGTTTGGCCGAATTCTTTCTCGGTATTTTCCAACGATGTACAAACCTTTATTATTTGTTAGTTTAATTCTTATTTCTTGTGGTTCACCGCCACCACCTAATCCAATAGCCATGCCACCAACTAAAAAGTCAAACCCAGAAATGGTTCAAGAAACACTTTTTTCTATGGGGTATTTGTCCGAGTATGAAATTTGGGAATTCTTACACGATAATCCAGCGGAAAAGGATGTGATTGATACATTTGGTCTTCCGGATTCTGTTTGGTTAGATGATAGTGAATCAACGAAGTTCTTATATTATTTTATTTCGGAAATGCAGGATTATAATACAATTGAAATCAACACAAAAATAGACAGTGTTTCCGGATTTGAATGGGATTGAACTATGTCAGATAAAAAATTACTTAATTATGCAGATTATTTAAAATTGGACAAAATTCTGAACAGTCAGGATTTGAAAAGTGCTGAACGGGGTACACCGGCTCACGATGAGATGCTTTTTATTATTATCCACCAGGTGTACGAACTTTGGTTCAAACAGGTTCTCCATGAATTGGATTCGGTTCTGGATTTATTTGGTCAGGATACAGTGGATGAATCGGATGTTAGCTTGGCTGTCTCCAGATTAGAAAGGATTATTGAAATTCAAAAAGTTTTGATTGATCAGATCAGAGTATTGGAAACAATGACAGCCATGGATTTCTTAGAGTTTCGTGATGATTTATTTCC
>CAZCHA010000202.1:0-2785 GCA_964498175.1 uncultured bacterium | reverse complement strand
TTTGCTTTTACATCGCCTACCATCCGGAGGGTTCGTTTATCTTCATCTTCCATTTCCACAAGTTGGACAAGGTCTCTTCCCATTTTTTTAAATTTCTTTACTTCCCATCCTTGTTGGTAGCTAATATTATCCATAGTGATTTCCTTGGGCGTGTTATAGCTCAGGAATCGTGTTATGGCGAGAATGTGCTGAAAATATTCCGTGTCATAACTTAAAAGTTCCAGTTGCTCTTGTACATTCTTTTTGTTTTTTGTAAGCAGGGTATGCTCTTCCTGCACATTAGACAGATCACTTGTTTCTTCCTTGAGTGGTTGAATCCCAGAATTAATGGTATTGAAATCGGCTTTTGTTGTTCCAGTGATTCCAATAAGAATGACCATTAATGCGGCAGCTATCGGAATGCTGATTCTGTTTGCCCACCGAAAAATTTCATTTACTCTTAAAGTTGCCGGCATCACATTCACGGTGCCAGAAAGTGTAAGCCCAGATCCAATGGCTGCAGTAAGGTTAGTAGGGTGGAAAGGGATAATATCCCTTTCATCTTCACCGGGTGAAAATGCAAGATTTCGAATGGGATTCAAGAAATGTGTATTGATCCCCAAAATTCCTCCGATGAATTTATCCAGATGAAGAATATCACCGGCTGAACCACTCAAAAGGACTTTTATACCATCGGATATGGCAAAGTTTTTTCGTATACTATTGATCGTGCGGTCAATTTCTTGACGCCAACCGTCAAAAACAGGGCGAAAGATATCATCATATTTCCCTGTATCTACTTTTACCCCTAATGCACGAATAAATGATTCCGGCACTTGAAATTCATCCCGTTTATCCCAGTTTTCAGTAGAATGTCCCTGGTCTCTCAATGCGTCTGTCAGACTTTGGACTCCAATATGAAGCTGTTTTAAAACTTGTATCTTTCCACTAACACATCCAAGAACAAGACTGATATTTTCGCCAATATGAAGAATTAGAGTCGATTTATTTTGGAGCTCGGGGTAATTCCAGATAAAAGCATTAAAAACAGATTGTGCTGTAGGATGCCACCATCGAATCTCCCAATCCAATTCATTTAATAAAGCACTGGTTTCTGAGATAGCCTTATTATCACCAATACCCACATTCACATAATTTGCACTTCCTGGTGCGTGGCCAATAATTGCATCTTCTACGGGGTAGGGGAGTCCTTTTTTGATGGCCCACTCAATAATCTGTTTTTTATCTTTTTTATTTTCTTTTGGAATTTCAACCAATTTTAGCAACATCCTGTCATTATTCATATTGAGAGAAATTGTATTTTTATCTCGCAATGATTTTGTTGCAGATTTATGAATTTCCATGCGGTCCGACAAACGATCTTCTAAATTTTTCAAAGAATTTTTACAAGCGATTGAAAACTCGGAAGGGTTGTTGGATGGATCAAGGTTCCGTGCCTTTGAAGAAGTTAAATCATAGGCTAAAAGGGTTTTGATGCCTTTTACTTCTTCCAAAAGAACAGATGATATTCGACCGCTGTCAATACTAACACCCAATGTTGCATTATCTAATGGAATTTTTTTCCCGGGGATATATGTTGGATATTTCCCAGGGATTGGCAAAACATCATCTGAAGGCTCATTTGAAAGTTCTGATATAAATTCTTCAGCAGGTGATTGATCGGTAATTTTCTCATCTGATTTTGATTCCACCAATGTGGTAGAAATAGATTCCGGAGCATCTTTTGGATCTTCTTTTTCAATTACTATTTCATCTGGAGCTTCGCCTCCGCCAATCCAATCATCATCTTCCTCTTCCAGTTCTGGAGGCCCGGGTGGAGTTTCCTTTTCGGGGCTGTCTTTTCGAAGGACATCCAATAGTTTATTAACGGCAATCTCATTATAATTTTTTTTCTTCTGCTGGAGTAATCCACCGGTATTTACCTTGCCTGAAATGACTCGTTGCACCATTTCTTCGCTGATTTCATTTTTATTCTCGCTCATCATGGTGAGCAGAAGTTGGTGACATAATTGGGTCACCTTGCGTGGATAACCTTGGGTGTTTTTATAAATTTTCAGAATGGCTTTTTCGGTAAACCAACTGCCGGGTTTGCCTCCGGAGACTTCGATCCGATGATCAATCATGCCTCTCATATCTTCCAATGCAATGGGGCCAATTTCAAAATCAAAGGAAATACGATCTTCAAAATTTGGATATTTATGGATCATCACTCCCATTTCTGGCTGACCAAATATGATTAACTGCAGCAATTTGAACTCACCCGTTTCAAAGTTCAATAAGGTCCGAAAAACATCTAACATTTCGCCAGGGAGATTTTGGCCTTCGTCAATGATCAGGACCAGAATTTTACCTTGCTCAACACCAATTTTTAAGAGATAATTCTCAATGATATTCCTGCATTCCTGTACAGATTCTCCCGTGTTACTTACACCAAATAAATCAATTATATATTTCAGGAGAATCAGTTCGGATTCAAACTTTGGATCCAGGATCAGGTAAAAATCAAAATCGTCTGGTTCTGCTTTAAAATTTTGGATTAGTTTTCTGCTGATGGTGGTTTTCCCCACACCAATCCCACCACGGATAACAGATAATCCACGACGCATCCTGATAGCCAGTTCCAATCCTTCTAAGCATTGTCGATGCTGGACAGCAGGAAAGAACAGATCAACATTGGGTGATGTTGAAAATGGGTCTGATTTTAATCCGATTGAATCAAATAGATTCAATGAAAATTCCCCGGTTTATCTCGTTACGAAAATGAAATGTAAGTGTAAACCATAAA
>CAZCHA010000201.1:0-2837 GCA_964498175.1 uncultured bacterium | reverse complement strand
GTGGTTTCCTTCTGGATGTACTATTTTCATCATCCATATAATTCAAAAAGGAATCAGATCTTAAATAGGCGCCCATCTCTCCTGCACGCTCAATTTCATCTATGGTCATACCACCTGGATTTAATTTCCGATTAAAATAAGTTTCATATTCTTCTATAAGTTGATTCGCAACCTTATCCATGGGTACCACTGATCCGATATCGTCCAGTGTAATAATGTGATCCTTCATGGCTTGGTTAGCCATTTCACGAAATTGCTCATTAGGAACGCTCCACATAGATGCCATGGTATCAAAATCAAAATCAAATAAAATATTTCCCACCACAATGCTGGCATCTCCAATCTGCCCACCACCAATACCTGCAATCCGTTTGCCATTGATTTCTACTTCATGACTGCCTTTTATTTCCGCCTTTACATCGAAAAAATGTTTGAGCGTATTCACCATGGGAGTAAGCATCTGCTCGTATACTTTTTTTGAATCCGTTGGTACACGATTTTGATGAAAAACACATTGATAGAACAATTGATTTGAATCAAGATAGGTCCCGCCGCCGCCAACTTTCCTGCGCAGAATGGGTATGCCTTTCTCATTACAAACTTTACGGTCAAAAACATGATCCAGTTTTTGATGGTAACCTAGACAAACATAAGTGTCCGACGGTTGAGAAATGATGATAGTATCAGGTGTCTCCTCCGTCATGAGTTCTGCTACAGTGTGATATATAGCCTGTGTTTGCCACCCGGGGATACGCCCCATATGGATTAATCGAATAAATTTAGAATTTTCAGTCAATATTAGTTCCCCAGTTTACCATTCAGCTGTATTTGATCTCGAATGACATTCAATTCATCGCCCGAAGGTTTAAATGGATAATCCCTGTATTCTTCCCCGGGTCGATAGGAACCAAAAGGGCGATTGCATGCCATAACTCCCTCCCTATCCGGACAGCCATTTGTCATGAATGGCAGGCCTTCATCAATTGTATTTCGAATGAATATATTTTCAGTTTCAATGGCTGAAATAAATCCATTTTCGTCAAATTGAATGGCTTCACGATTCAAACCTTTCTCTTCAATGAGATATTTGGCTAATTGTACTCTGCGGTGTCGTTTTATGGGTTGCCTTGGAGTATTCTCCATCATTGTACCCGGTTCAGGATTAAATGAAAATAGGTAGCATGCAATTTTCTGTGAAAAACATTTGTAAAACATATCTACAAGATTTTGATCCGTTTCACCAAGTCCGATTATAATATGACAGTTCACTTTGAAGGGCCCATACATATCCCTGGCCATGTATACAACTTCCCAGTGATAGTCCCAATCGTGGGGACCTTTTGCACCTTTCCCACGAGTATTATAAAATATTTCTTCAGTTGCAGCATCCATCCCGATACCAATGATATCTGCACCAGCTTTCTTAATTTCCTGCAGAATATTTTTATCCAGTAATGTTGCCATAGCTAATGCAGATATTGGGACTTTTTGCGCATACTTTCTAATACAACGGGTCATCTCTAAAAGATCATCATTGGCTCTATGGTCCTGAACTTGTGCTATGCATACACGACCCACAGTGCTTTTTGCTTCTTTTTCTGCAATTTTTTCTGCAATCAAATCTGTGGAAAACAGGGGCCAATCCACACGAATGAAACTGTTCTCTTCTGCCAATCCCGGGCGCTCCCGCGCCAAGCCACAGTAACTGCAATTAGCAAAACAGCCTTCCGGATAATTTTGTAGTAAGTTAATACACCCGCAGCCACATCCATGAATCCTGCCTGGTTTGAGTCCAAGTTCTATCGCAGCTGCCATACTAATTCGGACATAATCAGGACTGATGTTCACCATTTCCGCTTGTTTCTGTGATGATAATTTTAATATTTCATCATTCATAAATATCCTTTACCATGTTACTCCGCAACAGGCATTAATAAATGATGGTTTCAACCCTTTTTCACCGGCGTAGCTCACAATGCCTTCCGATGGAAAAGCTATGCCATTTAACCCTGCATTGATGGCCATTTGGTCAATTTCAATTTTCATGGAACCTAGCGGTCGGGCGCAGCCTAATAGTATGGATGTCTTTGGAAGATTGAGTCGAGCCGTTTCAAAAAAACTCCCAATGTCGTTCAAGGAAGGTGGCAAAACACCTCCCATACCTGTTCCTGTGAGCGGGAGTAAAATCACAAGCACCAGTGCCTTGGGTGGATATTTCTTAATCATCTCCAGCGCCGCCCACTCCCCATTCATTTCCCCAAAATAATGACCCAAAATAATATGGGGAATTGTTGGAATACCATGTCTATTCAATCGTTCAAGTGCTGCTTCATAATCTGTTGGTATAGCATCCAGATGATAAACTTCTGTAATGGTATCCTGATCTCCTATGATATCCAGCATAACACCATCTAAATCCACTTCCGCCAAGGCTTTGCATGTATGTTCGTCCGGTAATCCAGGATGAACCCGAATTACCATGCCCAGTTCATTACGAATACGTTTCATGTCATCCATATGGTTAAGCAAAGGAACTTGATTTTGGATATTGCTCCCCCCGGAAACCAAAATACCTTTCGCCCCATTTTCCTGCAGACTTTTTGCCATATCGAATAATCGACCTTTAAAAGCTGGTAAATCCAGCATATTGTCCAGCATCTTTGTGTTGCAGTGCTCGCAATTCAACGCACAGTTATTTCCCGTGACACTGATGGATACGAATTCCTTTAGTGATCCGGAGAATTCTGAAGTCTTATGGGGTTTTAGTCCAGGACCATAAAATGTGATTTCATCAGGAAAATTTTCTTGCCGAATAGCAAACGGATTTACCATAGAAT
>CAZCHA010000200.1:0-2922 GCA_964498175.1 uncultured bacterium | reverse complement strand
TGCTCAAAATTAAATGATCATAGACCATATCGTTTCCACCATATTTGTATGTACTTCCATTGGAATTTCGATGCCAGGTCTGCATAGCATTCCATAATATTTGGTCATTCATTCCTATTTGATCCAATTCCATCGTTGCCCCTAAATGCATGGTGACGGATGGATCAATTGGTTCGTCATTGAGATCGCCCATGATAACAATTTCCGCATTTGAATCTTGAGATAAAATGGATTCAACTTTTATTCTTAATGTCTTCCCTGCCGCAGCCCGGAGAGGAATTGATTTTTCAGCACCACCATATTTAGAAGGCCAATGATTTACAAATAGATGGAGATTCGTTTGGGCGAATGTTGCCTTCACATAAAGAATATCTCGCGTTGGACGACCGGTAGGTAAAGTAACAGTGACCGGTTCTGAATGTGTTACGGTTAATTTTTTCGGATCATATAGGAGTGCAACATCAATGCCGCGATTATCAGGAGAATCATAATGAATGATTTTATAATCACGGGCGACTGCGCTATCCAATTCTTTAAGAACAAATCGATTCTCTATTTCACACAACCCGAGGATATCCGTATCTAAAGCATCTATCACTTCAGCCATATTTTTCAGCTTCAAATCGTATATCTCTTGGGTGACATTCTTTCTTCCGTTAATGGCGAATTCATTGTCATTGGTTTGAGGATCATCTAATAAATCAAATAGATTCTCTACGTTCCAAAATGCTATTTTTATAGTCTCGCCTGAAACATTCGTAATCATAATCAAGAGAACAAATGTTATAAGTTTCAGTTTTGAGTAAAGCATATATATTCCTAGTATTTCTAATAACTGGTTATGGTCAAAAATCAGTGGGATAAAGTTAGGAAAATGATGATCATATTTTTAATATTCTCCCGTAAATTATTTTCAATAATCTTGAGTTTAATATAATGGAAACTGGTAAAGAATTTAGTGCACTCCTTCAAGTCCTTGCTGGGGAGCAGCAAATCATCCAAAGGACAGATCAAAAAGCATTCACTCTCCTTTCAATTCTGGGTGTATTCATGGTCTTTTTTATTGTCCATTTTCCAAAAATCCAATTGACCGCATTGATCTTTACGCTAATGATGATTTATTTCACTGCAGCTATCGGCACAATTTATAGTCTTGTCCGCGTCATTGTTCCACGAGTTCAAAAGCGAAAAGTAAAAACGGTTAAAGGAGAAGTTGAAAAATCTGAAGTAATTAATCCAACATTTTTTGCTGGTATAAGCCAGTTCAAGTCGCCAGAAGAATATGCGTTTTATTTAAAATCTATTGCTAGCGATGATGAACAACTTTATCAAATGTTTGCTTCCCAGGTTTTTTCATTAGGAAATATTAATTTGGTAAAAAATGAAAATGTCCGCAAATCAATTTTCTTTTTTATTACTGCTATAGTCTCTGAATTATTGATTATTATGTCCATGGCTTACGCTAGAGCATTACCTTTCCTCTTTCCCAACGGATGAAATACCTGACATCGATAGTTACCCTTCTATTGTTATTACTAACAGGGTGTGTTCCACAAGGTAGCATTGGGCCTCAGGGACCGCCAGGAAAAGATGGCGCTACAGGCAAACCGGGAATTCAAGGAAAGATCGGACCAATGGGCCCTGCTGGTTCAAGTGTTCCTGCAAATCAATTAAAAAAAGTAGAAGCTTTTTTGGCCCAAAATAATGAATCTTCAAATGAACATATTGTAGCCATTGAGTCTTATACTTTTGGTCTAGCCCCGCGGATCACAGGGTTTTGTTTTTTATCAAGCCATGGTCGAATTTTCAAAATGGAAAATAAGAACACACAAGTACTGGGTGAATCCATAACCTTGGTGGGGAAGATTTCGGACCACTACGATTTTATTTCGTTATCCCGTATCGCTTATGGCGAAGATATTAAACAATATTTTGTTGCAGCGACAAAATCCGGAATGGTTTTCACTACAGATGATCTGAAAACCTGGAAATCACAAGGTAATATTTCCCTAAAATAAATTATTTGAAACTTTTGCCACCCTTTGGATGTAGCATTAGAAAGGGGCAGGCAAATATCCCTGTAACTCTCTTGTTACTTCCTCCTTGGTTGGGCCGTGCCTGCTCCTTTTTTATATTTTTTCAAAATCTCCTTCTCCCTTTGTTACCGTTCGAATTGTTTGAATCAATTCATTCAAATTCCCAGATTGTACCTCAATATTCCATTTTAACAACTCTCCACTTTGATCATCTATAATTTTTCCCCCTAAACAGGAAATAGATTGGGCAAGAGCTCCGTAAAAATCCATGGGAGCAGTTATAGTATACCTTTCCAATTTTACCCAATTTTTACAAGATGCTTCTTCAACTAATTTTCTAGCAGAATTTCCATAAGTTTCAATTAAACCGCGTTTCCCAAGCTTTGTACCACCAAAATATCTGACCACAGCCAAGCCGCAATTCACAAAACCCTTTTGTTTCATGGCATTAAGTATTGGTAACCCTGCTATACCGGAGGGTTCACCAGCATCGGATGAGTTCTCTTCTAATTGATTCTCTGTAAAAATTCGATATGCCCAGCAAACGTGGGAGGCATTATGGTATTTTTTTCGAAGTTCAGATACGCATGATTTGAACTCACTAACGTCATCATATGGAAAGATGATGGAAATAAATTAGGATTGCTGCTCTTTGAGCGTATGAGTCTGTGCCCGGTTAGGTACAACAAAACTCATTTCTTTCGGAAAGATAATCTGACTGGTATCCCATTAAAATCAAAATATTGTCGGAATTGATTTTCAATATATCGCTGATAGGATGTTTTTACCAATTTGGGATAGTTTAAATATAGTGCGATTACGGCAGGGCTTCGACTCACTTGAGTGGCATATTTTATCTTGATAATTTTTCCCTGTTCAGCTGGTG
>CAZCHA010000199.1:0-2943 GCA_964498175.1 uncultured bacterium | reverse complement strand
GATTTAGGGAAGTTGCTTTTATATCAACTAGAACCTGATTTACGGATAATTCTGGTTTTGGAATATCATCCCACTTGAGAGCGTCTACACCACCATGTTTATGAATCCGTATTGCTTTCATTTGTCTATTTTTTTATCAATGCTAAATTGTCCTGGGCCTCGTAAAAACAATGTAAAATAAATTGTAAAATAAATAAAGGCAGATTCAGGATTATCTCCTTCTGATAGATGATAAACACCTGCGAGAAACATGGTTATCATAATAAATAAAGAAGCAAATCGTGTTTTAAATCCAACCAGAACAAACAATGTCAGTATCCCTTCACTTACAGCTGCAAAAAATCCAAATAAGACATGTCCAATAGAAATTCCAAATATGGACAAAACTGCACCACCTAACCAATCCCAGGTTTCTATACCAGCGGTAATCTTATCCATACCGTGAAGAAAAAAAAGATAAAATGATGGAATTACCCGTAGAATAAGTAAGGCCCAATCCTTACCGCCAGAAAATAATTCTTCATTATTAAATAGCATTTTCAAATTATTCATCTGGACTTTCCTCGAATTCTGCATCTTGAATATCCATTTTTTGTATTTTAGAACGAATATCTATTTTGTGCTTTTTTTCTTTAATGGATTGGTTAAACTGAAAAAGAGAAAATAGTGGCCCCGCAGATTTATAAAGCATATAAAAAATGAATCCTAGGATGAGCCATTTTAACATTAGAATTCCGTAACAGGATTAAAAAATTTAGTCCCTGAAACAGGCTGTCGAATATATTTGATTACCTCCTTAAGGTCACTTTCGTTATGAACAAAATCAATATTATTTGTGTTAATAATTACCAATGGTGTATCCTGGTAGCGAAAAAAATATTCTGTATAAACTTGGCTTAATGCATCTATGTATTCATAAGTGATATCCGTTTCCATCTCCCGGCCGCGCTTAGCAATATTTTTCATGAGGGTGTCAGTATCTGCCTGGAGATAAATCACAAGGTCTGGTTTAATGATATTCCGTTCCAATAAATTTGCTACTGTATCATATAACTGCATTTCCTTTTCACCTAAATTCAAAGATGCAAACAAGCGATCTTTCACAAACATATAATCTGTGACAAGTAATTTTTGAAACATATCCACTTGTCGGAGTTCCTGCTGTTGGCGGTATCGCTGCAATAAAAAGAATAGTTGAGTTTGAAAAGCAAATCGTTCCGGATCTTTATAAAAATCAGGTAAAAACGGATTTTCATCGAATTCTTCCAGCACTAATCGAGCGCTAAGTTCTTTGGACATCAAGTTTGCTAGACTGGTTTTCCCGACACCTATCGGTCCTTCAATTGCAATATAATATAAATTTCTCAAGCTTGTGTCTCCATGCGGTGGGATGTCACTATCGATCTATCGATACAATGATCAAGCAGATCATTTATGGTGATTTTTGAATGGGGAATTTCAAAGTCTGGTTCCAATTCAGCAAATGGTATTAAAACAAATTTTCTCATACCCAGCATAGGATGTGGTATCGTCAATTCATTTGTTTCCAATACTGAATCACCATGAAATAAAATATCAATATCAATGATACGTGGTGCATTTTTTTCTCTTATCTCCGGGCGTCCCAACATTTTTTCGATCCGTTTTATCACATCTAATAATTCAAATGGTTTTAATGTGGTGGTACATTTTACCACAGAATTAAGGAAATAGGGCTGATCCATATTGTACAAGGGTTCCGTTTCATAATAGGATGAAGATTCAATATTCGAAATATCAAAATTTATGGATAATCCCATTGTGGCCTGGGCGATATTTGATTCCCTGTCTCCCAGATTTGAGCCCAATGATAAATAAGCAGCAACCGATTTCACTTATTTCTCCCGCACCAATTCCACTTCCACTGTATCTAGGTTCGCCATAATCGGTGCATGAGGCTTTCGGATTCTTAAAACAACTTTATTGATTGAATATTGGTCTAATAATCTTTGACAAATCCTTTCCCCTACTGCTTCGATTAAATGGTAATTATTTTCTGTAAATTGGTCTGTAATAAGAGATACTGCTTCATCATAATTTACGGTATCACTTAAATCGTCAGAGTGAGTTGCTTTGGAAAGATCTGTATACATTTCCACATCCAATTCGAAGAGACCATCTTTGTCTTTTTCAAATTCGTAAGCACCATGTCGGGCAGGAATCTTGAGATTTAATATGCGAACTTTATCCAATTATTTTACCAATTTATTTTTTGATGAAAATGGTGCCCTTTTTACCTTGAAGAGAAAACATATTGAGAAAGATGTGAAAATAGTTGACCATATCATATCTGTAAAATACAAAGATTCAATAAAGGTCACTTGCCAAATTATTCCATTTTAGATTCTAGGAGTCATTTCAATATTTCCAAATAATTAAAATACTATAAAGGCACTAAGGAAAATCAATCTGGATGAATCAAGAGATTGGAGCCCAACATGATTGAAGTGTATTACCCCAACCATAGTTGCCGATCCAAGCTCCGGTATTGGATCGCTTCGCTGATATGACCAGAATCAATTTTTATTTTCCTGTCCAAGTCAGCAATAGTACGGGATACTTTCAAAATCCTATCATAGGCGCGTGCAGACAACCCCAATTTATCCATTGCTGTTCGTAGAAGTTCACTGGATTCATTGTCTAATCCACAATGGGTTTTTAAATTCTGGCTTTCCATTTGGGCATTTGCAAAAAGTTTTTCAGATTTCTTGAATCTTGATAACTGTACTTCCCGGGCCTTTTGAACCCTCCCTTGAATATCCATTGATGGCTCTCCTTCTTCCTTATCAGCTAATTCTTGGAATGAAACAGCAGGTACTTCGATATGAATATCGATTCTGTCCAATAGTGGACCTGAAATTCGGCTCATGTATCTTTGGATCATTTGTGCAGAGCATGCACATT
>CAZCHA010000198.1:0-2948 GCA_964498175.1 uncultured bacterium | reverse complement strand
CTATAGGGCTCGATAGTAAACAAAAGATTAAAGAACATTTAAAGCAACATGAACCGGATAGTATACTCTAAATCTTTAATATTACTTTTGGTGGTAATTCTTGTATCACCATTGGAAGCTAAATTATTAAAACCTGCGAGAAATGGGGAAGAAAAGGAAATACTCATCATTAATGGGAAACGACGACTCTACTATCCCATCAAGAATGAAGGCCTACTTTATTCCTTGGAGGGTCCCATGAGACTGGAATTCATCTCTCGTTACCCAGTACTGCGTAATAAAAAGAAAAGCCATTCTTTCCACTATCGGATTGTGCTTGATGGTCGGGACACAGTACAGGTTAATCATGGTTATAAAGTCCAAAAAACCATTAAATCTATCCAGCATCCTAAACATAAGTATACTTATTCAGGAAATTATTTCATCAATTTGGAAAAAGGATCCCATACTGTGGAGTTATTAGCAGGGACAAACCTAAAATTTCCGGTATTAATACGAGTTATAGCTAAAGAATTTCAATCCATAGGAAATAATAAAGAAGTGCTGGCGCCCATGGTTCACCAAAATGCTGTTCATTTGGTGACAGATAAAAAAGATGTAAAATATTATGAATGCACTTCTGAATTACCTCTACAGGTAGAAGCAAGTGGTGAGAAAACGCTCCGGATTTTGAGCCGTTTAGAATTTTCTGATTCCATGGGGCAAGAAGCGTCTTATAGGATTCGTGTTCGGGAAGGCAAAAAGGTCATTGGAACTTATTATTTTAACACGGAGCGCTCTTCGGTATCACATATAAAAGGACGTGATTATAAAGTACCTGGTAAATGGCGGTCATGTGAAATTTCTGTTGCGAAGGGGAAACATACTTATTCCGTTGAAGTTGCTGATAAGGACAAAGCCGTACTGACACGTTTTATATTGTACTAATGTTTCACTCCAAAAAAATAATTAATTGTTTATTGATTTTGTCGTGCCTGTCGGCTAAAACACCCTTTGAGTATACCATAGGAATTACTGGTGGGTACGACAATAATGTTTTGCGTTTTTCATCGGAAGAATTTGATCAAGCGGCTATGGATTCGGACCTAATGGGTGGTGCCAAAACATTCGATAGTTTTGTTTATCGTATTGGCGTTTCTGGGGAGAAACTACTTTGGAAATCGATGAAAAAAGAATTGTCCATAAAAGGACTGCTCAACTGGGCAGATTATCGAAATAATCCTGAAAGGGAATACGGATCTGGTGGAATGGATGCAATTTTTAAATGGGGTTCCTATCAAAATATTAAATATTCACTTCGCCATTTAGATAGTTTTTATCTTCGGCATTATGTGAATCGTGATATCAGTACTGAAACACAGTCGCCATGTGCATTTACAGATCGAAACCAAAGTATTGTACTGACACATCGAATATCAAAACGATATTGGGCAAATTTGGGTGTTGGTTATTTACAACGGTATTATGATAAACCATTCACAGAGTTTGACTTAAACATTAATTACGTAAAAGTAAAAATAAATCATAAGTTAAGGAAATTGGGAAACATCTCATTGCAGGTCAATCGTGGGAGAGCCATGAGTCAGTCTCATTTTTTACCTGACCGGCCAAGCAGTTTTAATCGATCTTATGAATCGTTAGAATGGTATTGTCCAATCAAGGTTCAAAAGGGAATTCCTTTTTTGAATGAAATAGGCATTTCCGTGAGAAAAGAAAACCGTGTATATGCTGCAGAAGATCCCAATGATCCACTTCATTCAGGACGCAATCATGTGGATTCTAAATACGATCTTTGGCTTAAGAAAAATTTAACCGAGCATATGAAGGTAACCTTATCAGGACGTTATCGGATCCGTGAGACAGAATCAGCCTATAATTGGGTGACAGATTTAAAAAGTTTTAATCAATTACAATTTTGGTGCAAAATGGAACTGGATTTAGTTTATGATCGATATTAAAAGTTTGACAAGCATGCCTGCTTATCTTTTATTTTTTTATACAATTTTGCTGGGAAGCATTTTTTCAAGTTGTATAGAACCAAACACAGAAGATCTTTGGTCCATAAGTGTAGACCAAACTTTACAAACAAATGGATATGCAAGAGACGTTAACATAGATAATGATATATTATTTATAGCGGCTGGAGAAGCTGGTGCGCAGATATGGAATTTAAATAATTCTAATAATCCATCTTTATTGAATTCAATACCGCTTCATACAATAGGTGCTAATAAAGAAATATCTCAAATATATTTTTCACCAATTAATAATCTTATACATCTACTTGAGTATAATGAGAGATCCTATGTATTTCTATTGGATGATTCATCATATAATGTGCAATCATTTGGTCAATATGGTGCAGAGGATACAAGAGATTTTGTTATCATTGATTCGACAGACTCTTTTACATGTTACTCCGTCATAAAAAAAGATCAATACTTAAAATGGTTACAATGGGAAAAAACAAATTTTGGAGATCAAATTATTTGGGGTAATGGATCTGATGATGGTGAGATACCCGTAAATGCAGTCCCGTCATCAATATCATTATCAAACAGGGCTATAGTTCTCGGTGTAGGTCAATTAGGTATTCAAATTTGGCAAATAGAATCTATTTACACAGATCCGGTTTTCCATTACTCAATTGATCTAAATGGGACGGTTCAATCGGTAAAATTAGTTAATGAAAATAATCTATATGTATCGTCTGGAAATTATGGTGCATTTTATTTACCTTTGGATGAAATGGAAGTTGATGCGGATAATAAGGTTATTAATCATGATGCTATTATTCATTTTGCGCAAGATTTGAGTGTAGATCATATTTCAATAAATAATGGAATTGCAGTTTTATCTTTGGGTTCAAAGGGCATTGCTTTATATGATATCTCAGATCCATCTTCACCGTTAGAAAAAGGAATATTCCCAGTAGGCTATGTATATAA
>CAZCHA010000197.1:0-2959 GCA_964498175.1 uncultured bacterium | reverse complement strand
AAAATTATTGTTGCGAAACAGAGAAATGGTCCTACGGGTGTTGTGGATGCTTCTTTTATTAGCAAATATGCGCGTTATGAAAATTTATCTCCTTCTGAACCATTTTAATGGATAACCCTCTCTCAAGATTAGCACCCCAATTATTTGGAGAATATCCAAAACCATTTATGAACTTGGTTAATGAAGTTTCATTAGGACCAGATGAGGAAAAGGATGAAATAAAATCCCTTCTTTGGAAGGCTTACGAATATGGAGATTATCATCATGAAGGACAAAAACGCCGTTCAGGTGAAAATTATTTTACCCATTGTGTTGCTGTGGCCCAAAAACTGGCATCATGGAAAATGGATACTACCACGATTATAGCTGGATTGCTCCATGATACGGTTGAAGATACAGATGTTTCCGTCGATGGACTTAGACAAGAATTTGGGGATGATTTAGCAAATCTTGTGGAAGGCGTTACAAAGATAGGAGGTATCCACTTTTCAACTCGAAAAGAGAAACAGGCAGGAAACTTTATGAAAATGCTCCTGTCGGTTGCTAAAGACCTTAGAGTCATCATTATCAAATTTGCTGATCGACTTCACAATATGGAAACGATTAAGCACATGTCCAAAATAAAACAACATCGCATAGCTGTGGAAACCCGTGATGTCTATGTTCCCTTAGCGCATCGTTTGGGAATGTCTTCGGTAAAATCTCAATTGGAGGATAGTGTATTTCGTGTTTTGGATCCTTCTGGGTATAAGAATTTGGACTCAAAAATAAAATCATCTAAAAGACAAAGGGATAAATTTATTAAAGAGATTATTGGGCCGGTGAAGGATGAATTAAAAATTTACGAAATTATTCCTAAAGTCTATGGCAGATCTAAATCCTATTCTTCCATTCATGGAAAAATGATGTCCCGGGACAAATCCTTTGAAGAAATTTATGATCTTTATGCTATTCGAATCATTGTGGAAAAAATTGAGCAATGTTATTTAGCCTTAGGAATCGTTCATGGTCTTTACAAACCAATTCAGGAACGATTCAAAGATTTTATTGCTAATCCTAAATCAAATGGGTACCAGTCAGTGCATACGACTGTTGTTGGACGGAAAGGTCGATTAGTAGAAATCCAGATCCGGACAGGAGATATGGAAGACACTGCAGAGATTGGCGTGGCTGCACACTGGGTTTATAAAGATGGAAAATCATCGGGAATTGATAAAAATGTAAAATGGCTTCGTGAATTATTGGAAATTCTTCAAAATGAATCTGCTGATCCAAAGGAATTTATGGAACTTCTGAAGATCGATTTATACAATGAAGAAATTTTTGTGTTCACACCTGTTGGTGACCTGATTCAGTTACCTGTAGGGGCAACGCCTGTAGATTTTGCGTTTCAGGTTCATACCCAGGTTGGGATGCATTGCATGGGTGCCAAAATCAATCATTCTGTTGTGCCCTTAAATACGAAATTAGCCAATGGGGATATGGTTGAAATCATCACCAGTAAAAGTCAAATGCCTAGCTATGGTTGGCAAAAGTTTATTGTAACTACCAAAGCGCGAAATCAGGTCAATAAATATCTTAAAATAGTTCAAGATGAAGAAAGTATTAAAATCGGTGAAGAATTGCTTGAGAAGACTCTTCGTAGAATGAAAATGTTGAAAGATATAAAAGAATTCAGGGAAAGTTTCAGCAAATTTGGTTATTCTGACTCTGGTGCATTATTAAAAGCTATTGGATCGGGAATGATTACCGTTCGAGACATGTTCCGAAAATTAAGACCGCAGGAAGATGAGATTGAAGAAAGAAATGAAGAAGACGAATCTTCAAGATTTTTTAATTTTGCAAGATCTCAAACGAAAGGTATTATCCTGGATGGCATTGATAATCTCATGGTGAATTTTGGAAAATGCTGTAACCCGATTCCTGGAGATGAATTGATTGGATTTGTCACTCGTGGGCGCGGTATTACAGTTCATCAAAATGCATGTAAAAGCCTCCCCTTACTGAGCCATGAATCAGATCGGTTAATCCCTGTGGAATGGAATGTGAAATCATCAGACCATTTCAATGTTCGCTTAAGGGTTGTAGTTCAGGATTATAAGGGGGCATTAAAGGATATGTCTGAGTGTATTTCAAAGCAAAATGTAAATATTGCCAGTGTGGACATTAAAGTGAAGGAATCAATTGGGATTGCTCATTTTATTGTTCAAGTTAATAATAATCGTCAATTAAATCGTCTCATGAGAAAAATGACTAAATTAAAAAATGTTGATTACGTAGAAAGAGCAGGCCGATAATGGAAACAAAAACTTATACTAAAATAGATATTGCCACCCAATTGGCTGAACGAAATGGAGTCAGTGTTCGGGCATCCAAGGAAATTGTGGATGATTTTTTCACTATTCTGAGGGGTTTTCTCACTGAAGATCATCCCTATATTAGGATAGAGATAAGGAATTTCGGTGTGTTTGAATCCAAGCCTACGAAAGCAAAACCTCGAGCGCGAAATCCTAAAACCAATGAAGAGATTTATGTTCCCGCCCATAAGAAAACACAATTCAAGCCTGGGAAGATACTGAAAGCGCATCTCCGTAAGCCTCTCTAATCTATGGGGCGAGTTCTTGGGATCGACTATGGTGATAGTCGAATCGGATTAGCCATGTCTGATCCACTGAAAATTATCGCTTCTCCATTTAAAACTATTCAAAATGAAGGGAATGAAAAATGCCTTCAAGCATTTCAATCTCTAATAAAAGAAAAAGATGTGGAAGCCATTGTAGTTGGGCTTCCTATGGGGTTGAAAGGGCAGGAAACAGTCCAGACTAAAAAGGTCAGGGAATTTGCTGATTTATTGTCCACTCTCAAATTACCCATTCATTTAGAAGATGAAAGACTTTCTTCTGTTAGTGCAGAAAAATCTATGATCAAACAGAATATCAAAACAGGACATAATAAAGGA
>CAZCHA010000196.1:0-2964 GCA_964498175.1 uncultured bacterium | reverse complement strand
CCGCCAGCGTTCGTCCTGAGCCAGGATCAAACTCTCCATTGTATGTAATAAAGATGTTTGTCGTTTTGGCCAGAATCGACGTTAGACTCGTCGCATACCAAATTTTCAAAAATCATGCTGTAAAAAGCCGACAAAATTAAATATTCATTTTTGCCATAGCAATATTTATTCTATTAATAACTTACTTTTTTAAAAGAATTATTCATTGGTTACTATGAGGGTTGGTTCCGGAAAATCTAGAAAACGGGAAGGGGATATTTTATCTATTCTTTCTTCAATATAAAATTCGACTAATCTTTCATTTTTGGCCTGTGTATCTATAAAAGATTTCCATGTACTGCCTATAAATATCCCCGCACCAATTAATAAGGGTGGTATACTAAATTTTAAAGATGATGATCTGACATTCATCTTTTTTGGGATTTGATCGCCATTAGCCAAATCTTTATGAGAATTATTTTCTTCAAAATTATTATACAATGGTATTGATGTCCCTTCAAAATCTATGAACCGATTCCCATCTACAAAGGATTCAACTTTACCCCAAGATCCAATTAAAGCCATTAATCCAACACTGGTTAAAATGCCTTGACCTTTGTCCCATTCCCGTAGCATGAATTGGCCACCTCCTGGCATTAGTGATCCTGATAAAAAGACAAGATACCGATTATGCCTTGGAACAGAACCCACATTTTCAATTGTTTGGTATAGTGGCCCCATTAATTTATTATAATGTGAATGATTAAATAGTGCTTGCGCATTTATGAATGATAGCCGAGCTTCTTCCCACTCCATTTTCTTCATTTGCGCATAACCTCGGAATGTAATCATATATGGATCATCAGAATTTGCAGTAGCTTCCAGAAGTTCTCTTACTTCACCTGCTAATAAATTGACATAAATATCTCGGTAATTTGCTGCTTTAAAGATTAATGATGATTCAGGTTCCTTTTGGATCACTTGCCGATAATATTGATGTGCCAAGTTATAAATTTGCATCTCCTCATAACATCTGGCGATATAATAATTGATGGTCGGACTTATTGGATCGTCGGGGTATTGATACAAAAGCTGGAATGCTGTAAGAAGACACCGTTCATAGTACCCTTCCTTGAAAAGAAAATCGCAGAAAGAAACTCTCTCGTCTTTTTGGTAAGAAGTATATTCGTTCCATTCAGTTTGGATACTTTCCACAGACCTGTAGGCCTGTTGAGACAACAGCCAGCTGAACAAGAACCCTAAAAGAATTTGTTTTTTTGTGTTCCGCATAAAAAAATTCCCCTATCCAAGATAGGGGAATTTAATTAAAAGTTACAGTTTGGGAATAGAATTAGCGAATCAATAACATTTTCTTTCTTGCAGTGAAAGAATTGCTCCGCAATTCATAAAAATATATACCTGAAGCAACTGCATTTCCCATAAAATCTGTTGCATTCCAATCTACAGTATAAGAACCGGGACTCATCATTTCATTCACTAATGTATTCACGTTCTGACCTAAGATGTTATAGACATTGATCATCACATTATTTGCACCTGCAGGTACATCAAAAGAAATCTGTGTGGATGGATTAAATGGATTAGGATAATTCTGATTCAATGCAAATGCATCCGGGAAAATTTTACTATCATCGGTTGCAACGTTGGATGTATTAATTACTACAGGGTTATCTTCATCAGGATAGCCACAAACAACATTTAATATATCTGGATCCATGGATGTACCAGGAAGATTAGTTGTTCCAAAATGGAATGCGATTTCAACTGGCAGCGCACCAGCACCCTGAGGTAATCCATAAGTAATAAAAAATAAATCGCCTTCTTCACCATTGCCTTCAGTCCAAGCACGAGATGTATTATATGCTAAAACTTTCACATGGTCATTTATGCGATTACTTAATAGAGTCATGGTACGTTGTTCACCATTTTCATCAGTAACATTTAATAGTTTACTCCCTTTTTCAACACGCGAGCCAAATGCATTAGATGACCATTCACCATCACCGTCTAAATCAGTAAATGATTCTCCAGAATCGTAATTCCCATTACCATTTGCATCTTCATATGCTTCAGGGCCATAATGAAGCACATCACCAGCATTATGATATACATCCAATTCAACACCACGAATTGATTCGTTATCAACCATTCGCACAGTAAAAGTGATTGTATTTTCATCTATTTGCACACCATTGACAAAATCGAGACATCCACAAATACCGGTTGCTATTTCTTGCCCGTAGGTTGGATTTGGACTACCATCAGGCAACATAGTTCGCATGTCAATATGAATGGCTGAATCCGCTGGACAATCAATATCTGCCCAAACGGTTGTAACTAGCAATCCGCTTGTTAAAATTAATCCAAATATTTTTCTCACTATAAACTCCATTATGGGTTGATCCGAAATTTAATTAATCTGATACCTACTTTGCAATCGTCTATTCTATTTTACAAAAGCTATTTTTTGATTATGACTATTTTTGCCGGAGACTACTTTCATAATATAAACGCCTGTTGGTACCAATCGTCCGTTTTGGTCTTTTCCTTTCCATTCAATAGAATATAATCCAGCTTCTAGTTTATTATTAACCAATGTATTAATTAAACGTCCGGTCACATCAAAAATACTCACAATTAAATTATTAGTTTCAGCTAATTGGATTTCAATGGTTGTTGACGGATTAAAAGGATTTGGATAATTTTGACTAACAGAAAATTTGTCTGGTACAATTTGATCTTTTGGCTGGACAGAAGTCAGGGTGGTATTATATAATCCAGTCCTCATCATATTCCCTCGATGCAACTTCCACGAATCTCTTTCACCACTCTCCGATTTTATATCAATGACCTGTAGTCCCGATGTTGTACCGAATACGATTTCAAAATCATCATCGGTATCCAATTTTCCAATAGCGGGAGTTGTTTCAATATTCCCTGCAACGGTATAAGGAAAATTATTAT
>CAZCHA010000195.1:0-3002 GCA_964498175.1 uncultured bacterium | reverse complement strand
CCACCGGAACAGTAAGCCCAAGCGGCGTGTCTACGGCAATTCCCAAATGATAATAATTTTTCAAAACTAAATTTTGGTCTGTGTGATCTAGGGAACTATTAAACTCGGGCATTTCTTTTAAAACGATGGTTGTGGCCTTCATTAAAAACGGGAGAAATGTTACTTTTATATCTTGCTTTGCAGCTTTTGTTTTTAATTTTTTTCTATAACTGTCCAAATCAGTGATATCGGCATTATCAAATTGAGTTACGTGGGGTATGGTCTGCCAAGCTTGTTGAAGTCGTTGGCCGGCAATGCGATTAATTCTAGTGAGTTTTTGTACTTCAACTTCACCCCACTGTGAAAAATCAATCTCTTGTTTTTGGGCAGGAATACTCCCTGACGATATTGCCATCTGCAGCTTGATATAGCTATTTAGATCATTTTTTGTGATGCGGTTTTTTTGTCCGGATCCTTTAATGACCTGAAGATTGATTCCTAACTCTCTCGCCAATCTTCTGACGCCAGGTGACGCAAATACAGTGTTGTTTGAAGTTAAATCTTCTAAATGAAGTTTTGGTACGGTTCTTTCGATTTGGGGTGGTGATTTTTCTTTTTGGGATTTTTCTTCCACGGGCACTTTTTCTTTAGGTGTCTCTCCTGATAATTCAATCTTCATGAGGATATGGCCCGGTTTCAATTCGTCTCCCGCCGAAACCAATATTTCGGTAATGCTTCCGTTGACATCTGCTGGGATTTCCATGGATGCCTTGTCTGATTCTAGCACCAATATAGTATCATTAGATTCAACAATATCGCCCACAGAAACACTTACTTCGCTTACTTCAGCACCGTCAATTCCTTCTCCTAAATCTGGTAATATAACTTCTTTAATCATGGTGTTTCCTAAACCGTTATGGGGCTTGGTTTTTCTGGGTTTAGATTATATTTCTTCATGACATCATCTACTTTTGACATATCCATTTTTCCATCCAGCGCCAGCGCGCGAATAGCGGTCAGAACAATATAATAGCGGTCTACCTCAAAGAAATGACGCAGGTTTTCTCGGGTATCGCTGCGACCAAACCCATCCGTACCCAATGCATAATAGGGACCGGGGACATAGGGACCGATTTGTTCGGAAACCATTTTTACATAATCAGAGGCCGCAACCGTGGGAACACGATGCTTACTCAAACACCGCTCCAGATGGGATTGTCTTGGTTCCTTATCGGGGTTGATCAAGTTCCATCTTTCTACTTCCTCTGCGTTACGACGAAGTTCACTAAAACTGGTGACATTCCAGATGCCCGGCTCTATACTCCAATCAGCTTTTAATAGTTCTGCTGCCGCAACAACTTCCCCTATAATGGGTCCGCTTCCAAACAATCGTATTATTGGTTTTTCAGTGGATCGAGTTTTATACAATCCTTTTATAATATCATCGGCAATGCCGTCCGGCATGGATGGGTGCGCATAATTTTCATTCTCAAGAGTAAGGTAATAAATCACATCCTTATCATCCTGACACATTTCTTTCATGCCATGATGGATAACTGTTGCAATCTCGTAGGCATAGGCCAAGTCATATGCTTTTATGTTGGGTGTTGCGGCGGCGGCGAGATGACTATGTCCATCCTGATGCTGGAGGCCCTCACCGTTCAGTGTGGTTCTTCCGGCCGTCCCACCTAGTAAAAAGCCGCGGGCCCGCATATCACCGGCGGCCCAGATAAAATCCCAGATGCGCTGAAAGCCAAACATGGAATAATAAATATAGAAGGGAATCATTTTGATGCCATGTGTACTGTAACTTACTCCGGCAGCGATAAAGGATGAAACAGCACCAGCTTCATTTATTCCCTCTTCCAATATCTGGCCATTTTTTACTTCTTTATAATACAGGAATTGGTCTGAGTCCACAGGATCGTAGAGTTGTCCTTTGTGAGCATAAATCCCCAACTGTCGAAAAAGTGGATCCATTCCAAATGTACGTGCTTCATCTGGAATGATGGGCACTATATGTTTACCAATAGATTTATCTTTTGTTAATAATGTTAAAAGGCGTACGTAGGCCATTGTCGTAGAAATTTCTCTTTCATCAGTTCCATCCAATAATTCCTGGAAAATTGAAATTTCCGGGATATCCAATGTGGTGGATCTATTTGTACGAATCGGCATCGAACCACCTAATGCAATTCGTTTTTCTTTTAAATATTTGTATTCCGCGCTATCCTTATCAAAACGATAAAAAGGGGCTTCCGTAGCTTTATCGTCGGAAAATGGAACATTAAATCTGTCTCTAAAATACAAGAGCTCACTTTGGTTCAGTTTTTTCTGGTTGTGGGTGATGTTCCGACCTTCGCCTGCTTCACCTAGGCCATATCCTTTAATGGTGCGCGCCAGTATCACAGTTGGTTTTCCCTTAAAATTTATAGCTTCATTGTAAGCCGCATAAATCTTCATAGGGTCATGGCCTCCTAATCTCATTTTCGCCAATTTCTCATCAGAAATATGTTCAACCCGTTTTAAAAGTTCGGGATATTTCCCATAAAAATGTTCCCGGATATACGCACCGCCTTCAACGACATATTTCAAAAGGTCGCCGTCTACAACCTCTTCGAATCGCTTTAAAAGTAAACCGTCATGGTCGTTTTCCCAGAGTTCGTCCCAATCAGAACCCCAAATCACTTTGATCACATTCCATCCCGCGCCCCGAAAGGCACCTTCCAGTTCCTGAATTACTTTTGAATTCCCGCGGACAGGACCATCTAATCTCTGTAAATTACAATTCACGATGAAAACAAGATTGTCTAAGTTTTCCCGAGATGCCAATGTAAGTGCGCCCAGAGATTCGGGTTCATCCATTTCTCCATCTCCAAGGTAGGCGAATACTTTCCGGCCTGTGTCCTCCATAAAATGACGATCAATCATGTAGCGCATGAATCTAGCTTGGTAGATGGCCATGATTGGTCCGAGCCCCATGGATACCGTGGCGAACTGCCAAAATTCCGGCATAAGATATG
>CAZCHA010000194.1:0-3020 GCA_964498175.1 uncultured bacterium | reverse complement strand
TGGGATCCTATGGGTGCTTTGGCCCGATGACATCCAAAAAACTATTCCTGTTTGACATTGACGGCACCCTGATTTCCCCGGGAACTGTGTCACGAGGTTTATTGGCCAAAGCTATTGCGGAAGAAACTGGAAAACCGGTTGAATTAAGTTATCATAATGTAGCCGGGTTCACGGACAGAAGCATTACCCGGAATGCATTAGTAGCACTCGATCATGGTGGTGCGGTATCTGAAAAATTATTGGCTGCTATTTTGGATCGGTATATTACTTTCATGGAGGAAGAATTTTTTTATTCAGATATTCCTTTTATTTATGAAGATTGCATTCAATTTTTAGAAGCTGTGGAAACAGCAGGTCATGCCACATGTCTGTTGACAGGCAATATTAAAGTAATTGCAAAAATGAAATTAGAAAAATTTGAATTATGGGATCGATTCAAGTTCGGTGTTTTTGCTGATGATGCGGAGGTGAAAAGTTCCATGCCCCGTTTAGCCAGAGAACGAGCCTGGGATGTGTTGGAGGAATCTTTCCGATTGGAGAATATGGTTTTAATAGGTGATACGATTCAGGATGCTGAAGCGGCTAACGAAAATGGATGCCAGTCTGTGATTGTGTGTCGACCAAATGCAAACTGGAAAAAATTGGAATCAACATGCCCAACTTTTCTAGTAAATGATTTATCTGACCCATTGTTTATCTCGGACATTATTTAATGCATTGAGAAATAACATTTTTCCATTTCTCTTTTTTTTCTAATTGTTGTTTCTTCTGATTTGGTTCAAATACGTGATCCATAATTTTTAATGATTCAGATTTATAACTAGGATTTAATAATTTATAAACACCATAAGCGGTTCTGTCTTTCATAGCAGAGTGTCCCACAGGGATTCCTGTAAGATCAGCAATAAATTGCAGTAGTGGCTCTCTGGCGCCGCCCCCTGCGGCAGTCAGCAAGCCTAGCTTGTTTTTTATATATGGAGCCAAATATTCCAAAATATCATTCACCAGAAAACCAATAGACTCCATCCCGGCCCGAATAATTTCATTTTGATCCGAATCTTTATCCAGATTAATATAAATATCATCAAAACCCTGTGTCCAATAGGGTGCTGCCAATCCGCTGAATCCCGGAATGAAAATTCCGTCTGTTTTAGTTTTAGATGCACGCTGATCCCATTTCATTTTTTCATGAGGAATATTTAACTCATTTTCCAGATGATAAAAAAGGGAGTTGCAGGCATTGATGGTTCCTTCAACCATAAAATATTTTTCATTTTTATCTGAATACAACACACTGGAAATTAGTCCCGGGACAATAACGGGGGAATTCCCTGTATTGAATTGGACACTGGCAGATGTGCCAAAATTTGTTGCGATAGAATCCTGTTTTAATCCTGATTGGCCAATAAGAGCACCCTGCTGATCCCCGATAACCACGGAAAGCGGAATATCTGTATCTAAAATATTTCCATGAATATTTTTCACCGGTAATATAGGCGGAAGATAATTTTCATCGATCTCGAAAAGATCTAATGAAAAAGTTGACCAACTTGCAGCATGAATATCATAGAGTAAGGATCGGCAAGCGATAGATTCATCAATGACCGCTATTCCAGTTAAAGTTTGAGATAAAAAAGCACTCAAGGGACCGAAATACAACTCTTTATTTTCAACTCTATGTTTCAACGATTCGTCTTGTCGAACCATATGGAGAAATTTTGGTCCACCGAAATGAGCGCTCAATGGTGTTCCGGTAATTTCCCAAAGTTTTGCTCCGTGTTCAGAAAATTCATTTACGATGTGATGGGCGCGATTGTCCTGCCAACTCAATGCTGGTGTCACCGGCTGACATGAATCTTTATCCCAGAATAAGAATGTAGAACGCTGGACACTCAGCCCAGCTCCTCCAATAGGGATAGCCTCTGATTTTTGCACCATCTCTTGAAATAAAGATTTACAGGCATCTAAAATGATGGCAGCATCGAATTCTACATGATATTTTTTTGGATATGATAGTTTATGTTTAATTTTGTTGGTGTGTAGAACTTTTCCTACATCATTAAAAAGAAAGGCTTTGGTCGAGGATGTGCCTTGGTCGATGACGATATAATTCATAAATAAAAATTACTGGATATTTCGAAGGGATGGAATGACGAGACCAATTACACCGCACAATGCAGCGCCACACCCTATGCCAAAGAATAAAAGTTTAACAGAAATAATCGAAGTGATAATACCTACCAACCCGGAAGAGATTGCTGTTGTCCCTACCACACCTAAATGAACCATAGAGAAAAGTCGCCCATGAAATTTATTTGGAGTATGAATCTGGATAATTGAGGTTCTGCTTACCATGATGAGCGGAATTCCTATTCCGTGTAAAAAAATAATTACCATTGCCATTTCTACACTCTGAGCCCAGTAAAGGAATGAATATGTAATCCCATCCAAGAATAATCCAATGGCCCATATGGTACCGTTTTTTAATAATCCATTCAGCTTAGAGACAATAAATGATCCAACAAGAGCACCGGCAGCCATACAACCCTCTGTAAAAGCAAAATCCGATGCAGTCCCGCTTAATGCTATCTTCACTAAGATCGGTAGTCCAACAATAGCCGGTCCCATGATAAAAAGGTTATTAATAAAAGTAATGACAATCATCCAAAAAATCGATTTTTGCTGATAGAGATAAGATAACCCTCGTTTAAGTTCATCCCAGTGGCTATGGTAATCCGGTTTTTTCAGGTGAGTTGGTTTTTTGATTAAAAATAAAAAACCGATAGCTAATAAAAATGAACCAGCATCTACCAGAAATAAATTTGGGAGAGAAACAAGAGTCAACAAAACCCCAGCGAAGACAGGTCCCATCATCCAGGCAATTTGTCCCGATGTTGCTAAAATGGCATTAATCTTTACAAGGTGATCTTTGGAAAAGAGCATAGGAACGATCGAATTCAATGCGGGTTGAAAAAGAGTATTAAAACAACTGCGAAGAAATGCTAATCCACAAATAATCC
>CAZCHA010000193.1:0-3027 GCA_964498175.1 uncultured bacterium | reverse complement strand
CGAAACTTAAATTTAATACACCTGCTTTTTCCATAAATTTTGCCATGGGAACAAACGAGAAAGCAAGGGCAGCACGTGGCTGAAGTCCAGATGGAATCAATACTACATCTTTATCCAATTCTTTTAGTTTGTTGGCAATTCTTCCGCCTGTGGTTATACCACAAATCTGTGCATTTTTTACTATCGCATCATCTAATGCTGAAAGTGTTTCTTCTGTGTTCCCAGAATAGGATGAACAAACAACCAGTGTATTTTCATTCACCCAATTTGGAAGTGAATAACCCCGACAAACAACAAAAGGTACATTCAAATTATCTTTTTCTAAAACAGATACAACATCACCACCAATGGCAGATCCTCCCATTCCTGCAACGACCACATTCCGGATATTAGTATAGGAATGTTTCATTGAAATTTCATTCCCCAATTTCATAGCATCAGCAAGATTATCCGGGAAATCCCAGATGGATCCAAACATATTTTCAGGGTCAAATCTATCAGACATTAATAGCTCCTAGTTTCTACTAAACTAACAAAATCAAAAAGTTCGCTGCAGTTGATTCCTTCGATATTTTCAAGAGAATTGCGAGCTAGGTCAAAATAAGTTTGGGCAAGACCTTTAGTTTCATTTTCTATCCCGTTTTCAGTGAAAAAGGATCGTATCTTATCCATGAAATCGATTTTGTCCGAATCACCGATTATATTACCCCATTCTTTTCCAAATAAGTTTCGTGCTTTTATTACCATCATAGTTTGCTTTCCTTCCACAATATCGCTACCAAGGCTTTTTCCCATTTCATTCGGGTTCCCATAAATTTCGAGAAGGTCATCATGAATCTGAAAACCATTTCCTAAAGCACGACCAAATTGATCAAATTCGTTAATCACTTCTTGGTCAGCACCAACAAGGGTAGCTGACAATGCTGCACAGGCTCCTAGCAACGATCCTGTTTTTTTCTCGATCATTTCTAAATATTGTTCTTCAGTTACAGATAAATCATTCTCAAATTCTTTATCTAGAGCTTGTCCCTCACATACTTCCAAGGTTGCCTGATTAAAGAAACGGCAAATTGCATTAGATCGATCCGGAATTCCACTTAATAATATTTGTGCAATTGCATTAATTCCATCACCAGCAAGTATTGCTGTTGATTCATCCCATTTAGAATGGATCGCTGCTTGTCCGTGGCGCATATCATCGTTATCCATAATATCATCATGAACTAAAGTAAAGTTATGAAGCAATTCAACCGCTAAAGCAATTTTCATTAGCGAATCCGGATCTGCATTGTTAGCGCGTCCTGCAAGATGTACAAGAATTGGCCGAAATCTTTTTCCATTTCCACTAAGCGCAAAACGGATTGGCTCATAAAGGTAAACAGGCCTTTTCGGGATCGGAAGCCGTTTTAGGTCACGGTTCACCTCCTTCCTAATAAAGGTAATCAATTCATTAAATGTTGACATTTAATGTCCGCCCAATTCCAAATTGCCAAACTCCTTGAGTTTTCCTAAAACCAGATTCATAATCTCATCTTTACGTTCTGGAGAATTAGCTTCGAAACGACAAACAATCACAGGTTGCGTATTCGACGAACGAACTAGTCCCCAACCATCACCAAATTTGATACGAACACCATCCACAGTACTACAATTATAATTTTCTGAAAAATATTCAATGGCCTGTTTTGCGATCCTGAATTTTTCCTGGTCATTTTCTGCCTCCATTCGCATTTCAGGTGTGGTATAATAAACGGGAATTTCTGCTTTCAAATCAGAGAGTTTTTTATCTGTTCGAGATAAGAGTTGTACCAATCGAGCACTTACATAAAGGGCATCATCATATCCATAATAATCATCTGCAAAAAAAATATGGCCACTCATTTCACCACCAAATTTACAATCCAACTCTCCCATTCTCTGCTTAATGAGAGAATGACCTGTCTTCCACATAATTGGATTTCCGCCATACCGGTTGATCATATCTTCCAAAGCCTGAGAGCATTTTACATCAAAAAGAATATCTTCCCCATTTTCAATTATTTCCGGCAAAAAGATTGCCATAAGTTGGTCTGCCCAAATGATATCACCGGTCTCATCCACCACGCCAACTCGATCTGCATCACCATCAAAAGCCAACCCAACATCGTATTGACCTGTTTTCATTTCTGCGATTAAATCTTGGAGATTCTCTTCAACAGTTGGATCAGGGTGATGGTTTGGGAAGGTTCCGTCTGGTTCAGAAAATAATTCTTTTAATTCAATCCCAAGAGCATTGAACACATCCGGGCCATTAATTCCACCTGCAGCATTCCCGCAATCCATAACCACTTTCATAGGTCGTTCGATATTAATTTTCTCCAGGATCATTTCTTTATACTTAGGCAGAATCTTATACCGTGCTTCGGTCCCTTCCCCTATTTCAAAATCCATTTTATCCATGAATTGATATAAGGTTTGGATATCATCACCAAAAAAAGCTTTTTTATCCAATGAGAATTTGAAACCATTAAATTCTGGAGGATTGTGACTTCCTGTGATTTGTACAGCCCCCGATACATCTAAATGATACATAGAGTAATAATTCACCGGTGTCGGAATAATACCAAGATTGATAATATCGACTCCAGTAGAAAGCACACCCGTTTTAAAATATGTAATAAGATCAGGTGTAGTGAGGCGTATATCGCCGCTCAAGGCAATTTCCTGACCACCAGCTCGTTTCACAAAGGTGCCAAAAGCTTTACCTAGTTTAACAACAACATGTTCGGGAAAATCTTCTCCTACTTTACCGCGAATATCATATTCACGAAAAATATATGGGTTAATTACTAGCATTTTGATTTCATTTAATTAGTTAGAAATAATTTGGGAGTGGAATCTACTGAACTGGAATTATTCTTTCGATACGAAACTGATTTAATATTTAATCAATTCCTCTTACAAAGTCCGAAACCCTGTCAAGCCCACATCTCACATATTCTTCAGGCGTCCCATAACCAAACCTAACAAATCCTTCCATTCCATGCC
>CAZCHA010000192.1:0-3028 GCA_964498175.1 uncultured bacterium | reverse complement strand
TATTTATTTAAAGTAACACTTGAAGGGGCAAGTGGTGCTGGTGGCTATATGTTACAACGCTATTTTGCTGCCAGAAGTGATCGAGAAGCAGGGTTACTTTCTCTTTTCTGGACATGTCTTTTAGCCTTTCGCTGGCCCTTGATTGCATCCTTTGCCATGTTGGGAATTTACCATGGTATTGAGACTGGAACGGTAATTGCTGATCCCGAACTCGTATTGCCAACTGTAATTAAAAACTATATTCCTGTTGGTGTGAAGGGATTCTTAATTGCCGGCCTCATGGCAGCTGCCATGTCTACTTTTGACTCTACAGTAAATGCAGGTGCTGCCTACTGGGTAAAAGACTTATATCAAACTTATTTAAGACCAAATGCCAGTGAAAAAGATTTGATTCTTCAAAGTCGATTAGCGTCCTTGGTTATAGTTTTACTAGCACTATTGTTCAGTTTAACAATTTCCAATATCAATGAAATTTGGGGCTGGATTACGATGGGAATAGGTGCAGGCATGTTTA
Source organism: uncultured bacterium (assembly GCA_964498175.1). Lineage (GTDB taxonomy): Bacteria > Fidelibacterota > Marinisomatia > Marinisomatales > UBA1611. The sequence goes on along the minus strand of CAZCHA010000192.1, from coordinate 2,514 downwards.
TTCCACAAGTTATTCGATGGTACTGGTGGCGCTTTAATGGCTATGGGTTTGCAGTAGGAACAGCTGTGGGAATGATTGCTGCAGTTTTAACAAAAGCATTTGGCGGCACAATAGCGGAATATAATTCATTTTTAATTGCCAGTGGATCATCGCTGGTAGGTTGTATTGTTGGGACGTATTTAACACCTCCCACAGAGAATGCTGTACTTTCCCATTTTTATAAGGTTACGCGGCCATTTGGTTTTTGGGAGTCTGTCCGTACCGAAATACCAACAGATGTATTGCACCAAATAAATAAAGAAAATCGGCGTGATATTATTGCAATATTCTTTGCGGTCCCCTGGCAGGTCGTATTGTTCCTAACAGGTATGATGATCGTCATGAAACAATGGTCAAATGTGTTTAATCTTTTTGGATTACTCGTTGTTCTTTCTGCTGGGCTGTATTGGTTTTGGTTTAGACATCTTTCGAAAGAAGTTCGTTTATGAAAAAAGTCCTTTTTATTGGGCTATTAGTTGGACAATTATTACCACAATCTTTGGATGTAACATTTAGATATATCACTCATCCAGGGGAAGAGTTTATTCGTATTTTTGTTCCAGGCACGATGCCGCCTGGTGACAATGAAGACTGGGGACCAAATTCTAATGGAGTGATAAGTCCCAATGCTCCTAGTTTAATGAATTATGATGAAGCTATTGATGCCTATAAACGAACTTATTCTTTAAATATTGGCTCTCAGCATTTATATAAAATCCATTATCATTATAATGAATCTGGAACTGATTGGCAATGGATAAGCGATCCGTTAAATCCTAATGTGACAACGGATGGATGGGATAATTCTATTTTAAATTGTACTGATCCCCTATTTTTTCAACCTGTTAGACATATAAATGATAATGGTATGGTTGATGGAATGAGTGTGGGCATTTTTGCAAATGATAGTATTAATGGTTTAGAATATATCGCAGGTTCAGATTCATCAGATGGAATGGAATATTTGTCAGCAGATAATATATTTTATGTTGGATTTAGTCCTCCCAAAAGTATTTTTGAAGCCTACAATATCACAGCAATAATTAACGAAATTGAATATGTCCTTTTAGATTTTCCTGCAATTTCGGTAGAAGTGGAGCCATTGCCTGAAAATGTAAAATTGGGCCCAAATTGGATTAATAATGAAATGATACTTGCAGTTTATGCACCTGCTCAACCTGTAATGCAAGTGATAGTCACTACACCGGGTGAAACTGGGGAAGTATCAAATGCAATTGTTATGAAACGTGACCCCGAACAATTGGATATTTGGTGGACAGAATTAGATCTATCCTTTGGGCAGTATGAGTATGAATATTTATTAATAAATGGTAGCAGGTTACCCGATCCATTCACAAGAAGATTGAGTAATGGCAAAACACGGATAGAAATTGGTGCTGGTGGCGTTTCCACAGCGGATGATTATAATTGGCAATCAAATGATTATATCCGCCCCAGTTTAGACACTCTGATAATTTATGAGTTACATGTGGATGATTTTGCTGCTCAAGGCAGTGGCCAAGGAACCTTTGATGATGTTATAATACGATTAGATCACTTGAGAGAATCTGGGATAAATGCCATTGAACTCATGCCAATTACTGAATTCCCCGGTGGGCGATCCTGGGGCTACAATCCGGAAATTATGTCATCGGTAGAAGGGACATACGGCACACCTGAAAATTTTAAACAATTGGTGGATGAGGCACATTCCCGTAATATGGCTGTTATTTTAGATTTGGTATGGAATCATGCAACATCATCTACTCCTCTCTGGCAAATTCAGCCGAATAATGATTTAAATCCATATTTTAAAAATTCTAACGATTTAAATCCCAACGAAACTGAAGGAACGTGGGGAATGTTGGATTTTGATCATTTCAATGAAAAAACAATTGAATATATCAATGAAGTCCATCGGATTTGGTTGGAAGAATATCGGATTGATGGGTTCCGATTTGATGCTACACGATTTGTGGGTTGGGATTTAAATCAACCGCAATATGGACTTCCTGCATGGACAAGTGCCATCCATGAATTGGATTCTAATGTTTACCAAATTGCTGAACACTTGCCATCAGATCCATGGTTAGTGAATAACACAAAGCTGACTTCCAGTTGGCATGATAGTTTTCATGATCGTTTGATTGACCATATTTTTAGTAGTATTGGTACAATGACTGCTATGCGGCAAATCATTGGATTATATGAATATTCTAATTGGGGAACACCTTATGCTGATTTGACTCAAGCTGTAAAATATATGGTGTCTCACGATGAACAATCCTTAATCCAGGAAATGGTTGAATTTGATGGAGTTTCATTAAGTCAGGCGAGAGAGATTGATAAATTTTATGCATCTTTACTTTTTACAGCCCAAGGCATTCCAATGATTTGGCAAGGCCAGGAATTTGGGTTTCAATCGGGATGGCTGGACAATAATGGCAATGGGAATTGGGATGAAGAAAAATTAGG
>CAZCHA010000191.1:0-3032 GCA_964498175.1 uncultured bacterium | reverse complement strand
TGTTTCTGATTAAAAATTGTTTTTCGAAGTGATTCCTTTTGAACTCCATATTCAGTTGTATCAAATACGCTGATTTCTTTTAGCTCAATGATAGCATGGCCACGAGCGGTCTCCAAGGGACCAAGGATTTCACCTGGTTTTGCAGCAAGAAGTGCCCCGGTTACGTAATTACTTCGTCCAATGGATGTGAAGCCCTGGACCAGTTGTTTTGATTCATTTTTTATGGCATCCAATTCGGAGTCCTCGTCAATTGCATCATCCACCTTCATATCATTTCCTGAGATAGTGAGTAATAATTTATTTGCTTCATCAAGGGTGGCTGCCATGACCTTTGTTTTCTTTAGGGTTCTTTTTATTTCATCTTGGACTTCTTCGAATAATTTGAATCCAGGTGCAATAATTGTATCCAGTGTAAATACTGAAAAATACTGATCATTCTCCAATATATCAGATACATCACCCACTTTACTGTTGAATGCAAAACGAACACCTGCACGAAGACCTCCAAGTCCTTTTATTGAAAAACCTTCTTCATTCATTTTTTTATGGTTTCCAACATCAAGGTTGTGCTCTGTTACGGCTGATAAAAATCCATTATCTTGTGCATCATAACTAAATAGAGTGGCATCCCTTTTTAGATTAGATAGGGTCGTTGAACTGATTTCAATTTTTAGTAAAATATGAGATGCTAAAACTTTTTCTTCGCCATTTTCTACTTTTTTATCTCTTACATAGATAATGTGATATCCAAAATTGGATTTTACAGGTTCAATAATTTCACCTTTTTTCGCAGTAAATGCGGCTTTTTCAAATTCCTTGACCATTTGTCCTTTTCCAAACCATCCCAAGTCGCCACCTTTTGTACCTTGATTTCCTGGATCTACCGAGTATTCATTAGCCAGAGTTGCGAATTCTTCACCCTCCTTTGCACGTTCATATATTGCAGTTGCGAGTTTTTGGACTGAAATAGAGTCATCCTTAGCTGGCTCTTTTTTCCATGAAACATAGGATACGGAACGAAGTTCATCATGTTTAAAATCAGATTTACTGTTATTATATTCTTCGCGAATTTCACTATCACTGGGTTCGGATTCCTCCACGGGTACTTTCCCGGATGTAATATGAATTCCTGAAATTGTATAATTGACATTTCGCTTAATAAATTCATTCTTTACATTTCTTTCCGTAATGATAATACTTTCATCCAGCAATTTTTGCAGTTTAAAATTTGGAACATAAGTATTTTTCATAAACGTTTCAATTGGAAGCCATTCATCACCCTGGGGATTTGCCAAAGCAGTACGGTATTTATCCCAATCAAAAACTCCATCCGTTTGGAAGTTTGGGTTTTGTTGCAGGAAAGGAGGTGGATTATTTTCAAGGTGGTACATAACCTCTTCATCAGATGCAGAAATATTTAATCGTTTAACTTCCTGTGAAACCAATACATCCTGAAGCATATTATCCCAGGCCGTATCTCGTGCACGACGAATCTGGAAATCATTTAATTGTTGCCCGTTCGATCGGGCTTGCTCTAGTTGTTGACTTACCAGTTGGTTAAAGTAATCTGGTGAAATATCTTCCCCGTTGATTTGTGCAATGGTTGTTCTGGGGTCAACGTTGCCTGCAAGGATATCCAAAACATTAGCACCACCTACAAGTCCGCCGATAGTCATACTTAAAATGAACATTGCGAGCAATGCCCATAAAACAACATGCATCTTTTCACGCATGGATGTCATCAGTCCCATAAAATACCTTTCATAATTATAAATTGATAAAAGTGGAAAATATACCGTGGAAAACGGGAGGCAAATTTAAAGTATGGTAATTGATGAAACAATGAGCAAGACGGATTTAACTTTAGGGCTTCATTATGACCGAATGCCAATCAATATTTGTAACAAAACACGGCGTGCCCGATGTTTTAAAATTAAAACCTGATTCTCTCAAAGAACCAATAAATGGTGAAGTTTGTGTAAAAATAAAGTATTCCGGAATCAATTTTGCCGATATTATGGGCAGAATGGGGCTATACCCTACTGCTCCAAATCCGCCTTATGTCCCAGGCTTCGAAATTGCAGGAATAATTGAGAAGACCGGAGATGATTCAACCAATAGCCTTGTTGGACGTGCTGTTGTGGGTTTATCTCGATTTCATGGTTACTCGACCCATACGAATGTGCCGTTAAATCAATTATTTTTCATTAATGAAAAGTGGCTGGATGTGGCAGCGGCTATTCCCGTTAATTATCTTACTGCTTATTTCATGATGGTTCACCAGGCTGCCATCCGGGAAAATGAATGGTTCCTAATTCATGGGATTGGTGGAGGTGTTGGTATTGCTGCGTTACAGATTGCACAACATTTGGATGTCAAGATCATTGGAACTTGTTCCGGATGGAAGCATAATCAAATTCGTGAAATGGGTGTAGACCATTTGATCGATTATAGGTCGGAAAATTTTAAGGAGCGTGTATTAGAGATTACTGATGGAAATGGCGCAGATGTTATCATTGATTCGCTGGGAGGTAAAGCATTGAAAGATAGCTTTGGATGTTTGGCAGAATTTGGCCGATTAATTTCTTATGGTTTCAGTAAGGCTGCACCAGGAACAAAAAAGAATATTTTAAAGATCCTCCCAGAATATTTAGGTATGCCAAAATTCAATCCTATGCATCTTATGTCGAAAAATAAAGGTGTATTTGGTTTTCATTTGGGCTTGATCAAAAAAAGACAAGATCTTGTGAAAGAGTATGGGAGCTTATTATTGAAATGGTTAGATGATGGTATCATTTCACCGGAGGTTGATGCGGTTTTTCCATTAGAAAAAGCTGCAGAAGCGCACCAATACATCTCTGATAGAAAGAATTTTGGAAAAGTTTTATTAATGGCAGATGAATGAACTTGATTCATTTAGAAAAAGAGATCACAGCTTGCCGTAAATGTGACAGATTAACAGCCTTCCGAGAGAAAATTGCTAAAGAAAAACGAAAATCTTATATGGATTGGGACTATTGGGGGAAGGCAGT
>CAZCHA010000190.1:0-3037 GCA_964498175.1 uncultured bacterium | reverse complement strand
ATGGAAAAAGTGTTTATATATGTGGATTTTATTCAGATACTGTAGAAACAACACCAATTGCATGTTATTGGAAAGATGGTGCACGAATTGATCTTGACTATGGCTGGGCGGAAGATATCAAAGTAGTGGATGGTGATATCTATATCAGCGGTCGTTGGACAGATGAGACGGGGTGGAATGGTTCATATTGCTACTGGAAAAATGGTGAAAGGATTGATCTTCAGGGTGGTACTGATCTTGAAGTTGGCGGTATATATGTTTATGATGGAGATGTATATGTTGCAGGGACTTGGTTAACAGATGTTGGCTCTTTTGGCACTCCAGTTGCTTGTTATTGGAAAAATGGCCAGAGAACTGATTTAACAACAACTGCAATGGATGCGGTTGCATATGGCATTGGTGTAAATAATGGCGATGTATATGTTACAGGATGGAGAATCTCACAACATCACGCAACGTTAGCATGTTATTGGAAAAATGGTGTTATAAATGACTTACATGGGTCTAATTACTTTGGTGAAGGTTATGACATTGCATTTAAGGGGAATGACGTTTATATCTCTGGCCATGTTGATAAGTCTTCTACCGATTCCTGGAACGCATGCTATTGGAAGAATGGAAACCGTGTCGACATGTCCAGGCAAAGTTCGTACGGTACCTGCATCGGATCCGAAGCATTTGGTATTTTTATAGATGGAAGTGACATTTACCTTGCGGGGTACAATATGATTGTGAATAAAAATGGCGTAGCGGTGAAATGGAGGAATGGAAATACACATGAACTAAGTGGCGATAGTGCTCTAGTTGAGTGGCACCATCTATGGGATATTGCAGTTGAAGAAGGCATCAAAGTATCTGTAGGCTATTATACACCTGACATTTCAAATGAATACAATTATGACCTGGGATTGCCATCTTTCCCAATTTATTATGTGAATGGTAAACGATATCAATTAGAAGAATCTGAATACCAGTGGGGGGAAGCTACTGGTGTGTATATCTATTAGCATTTCAATATGATAAACAGAAAAATATCTTTAATTATTTATTGTTTGTTACCAGTATTTATTTATCACTGTAGTGATGAGTTATCCAATAATAGCTCTGAAAACCCAATCTATGGTTGCACAGACAGTTCTTCCCCCAACTATGACAGCACAGCTACTCAAGATGACGGCAGTTGCATTTATTGCAACATTGATACAACCTATACTAAGGTTATCTCTGGTACTGCTGGATATGATATCATCCGATCAAACAACTGCAGCTTTGTACTATCTGGAACCAATGGAAAAACAATTCTAATGAAAATTAATGAAGTAGGAGAAGAAATCTGGAGCCAGACTTACAATGAAATTAATGGAAACCATTGGGGAACTACTCTCAGTCCTACTGCTGATGGCGGCTATATCATTGGCGGGCTGACCAATGTGATCAAGACCGATTCCATGGGCGTATTAGAGTGGTATTATAAATTGCCGTATTCTAATGCACATTATATAGAAAATATTATCCAGACCTTTGACGGTGACTATGTTGTTGTTGGTGGTGTTAATGGTGACCCTGGTACCGGTGGACATAACCAGAGAGGCCAGGCGTTTATTTTACGCTTATCCGAAGGTGGAGGGGTACAATGGGTGCAACGATATGGGATCTCAAATACTCCAATGGATACCTTTTATGGCGTAGTACAGGCAGACGATGGAGGATTTGTTACAGCAGGAAGTAAACTGCATGATCGCAACTTTGAATTTTATAACCATTTCTGGGTTGTAAAGATGGATGAAAGCGGGAATATCGATTGGTCTCATGAATTGGGCGGTAATTATTGGGATGAAGCCCAGGATATAGTAAAACTCTCGGATGACAGTTATGTAGTTGCCGGGAAAAAATCCCTTTCCAAAACAAACCTCAATTTATGGATAATGCGTATCTCTGCTTCCGGGGATATTCTTTGGCAATCAAACCATGGTGGCGGTAATAACGATAAAGGTACCGCACTAACCATTACTGAAAATGAAGATATTGTTGTTGCCGCTGGTTACAGCCGCAGCAGTTCTGGATCGCCATTTAATTATAGAATTTGGGGTGTAGATGCGAATAGCGGACAGTTGCTTTGGAATAAAATACATGGCGGAAACCAGGAAGATGAAGCCTATGGAGTAGCTGAAGGATATGATAATGGTTATATGGTTATAGGGAAATCATATTCTTTCGGCAGTGAACGTGTAAACTGGCTGGTAAAGACTGATTCCTTAGGGCGCGTTGATAATTGATCAGTATCAAATATTGGATGAATACTGACTAACTCAATAATAATGAAGCTTGCCACTCAGAGAGCTATTAAAAATAATATTCATAAGCCCTATTAAATAATTGCGTAGTATAGAAGTAGTGCCGATTTGTTATTTTATTAATAGTTTTGTTGTATTAATACAAAGGGAGAAAAGTATTTAATGAGAAAATATTTGCTCATATCCTTATTCCTATCACTGGTTTTACCCCAGTCGGAACAGTCGGAAGAGGATGAAGCGGTAGAAATCGCTATAGATTTTGAGAGTAAGGAGGAACTATATCTAAATTTTAGTTTTAATGCCTATAGAGGGGTTCCTGTATACACCGCTAAAACATTCGACCAGTATGATCGATCATATCCAGTCTATGGTTTATCCATTGGTACCCCTTTTGGGTTCCAGGCCGGTTTTACATATACGACCCTCGATTTTGAAATTATGCAATATAAATTTGAGGATACAAAAACAATAGTTGGAAATAAAGCTGTATTCGGTGGAATTGCTTACCAGGTGGGAATTAATTCGGGATTCTTTATCAATACAGCGAGTTTGAGCGTTACCGCTGCAACCGGAATATACCATAAAGGGAATGGCTTCGTTGGTGGAGTAAATTTAGACCTCCCATATTGGGGACCATTTGAAGTTCGAGGTGCTGTCAGATTTAATACAGTCCAAAGACCGGATAAGGATTATACTGGATGGATTGACATCGGTATCTCATTGGGCTATGAATTATAATAAAA
>CAZCHA010000189.1:0-3054 GCA_964498175.1 uncultured bacterium | reverse complement strand
AATTCAGAAATGTGAACCAAGCCTTCGCGACCAGGTACAAATTCTACGAATGCACCAAAAGTCATTATGCGCGTTACAGTACCGTCAAATTCCATTCCAACTTCGGGTTCAAATGTAAGTGCTTTAACCATTTCGATTGCTTCGTTGCATTTATCTGTGTTCATACCGGCAATTGTCACAATACCATCATCATCGACATTCACCTCGCATTCAGTGTCTTCGATGATCTTCTTGATATTTTTACCACCAGGACCAATTAAAGCACCAATTTTTTCAGGATTGATAGCGATTGACATGATTCGTGGTGCATACGGTGAAATATCATTCGGTTCGGGCATGGCTTCCTTCATTAGTCCAAGAATATGCAACCTACCTTCATAGGCTTGCTGTAATGCTTGCTCCATTAGTTCAAAAGAAAGACCTTCTATCTTTAAATCCAATTGTATGGCAGTAATGCCATTTTCTGTGCCAGCAACTTTAAAGTCCATATCACCCAAATGATCTTCCATTCCAAGAATATCACTCAAAATAGCGTGGCGATTTCCATCAGTGATCAATCCCATCGCAATCCCAGCCACATGACTTTTTAAGGGAGCTCCGGAACTCATTAATGATAAGGAGCCACCACAGACCGATGCCATAGATGACGAACCGTTAGATTCCATGATCTCTGAAACAATCCGAATTGTATAAGGAAAATCATCATAGTCAGGCAAAGCGGGTTTTATCGCCCGTTGAGCTAAATTACCATGACCAATTTCGCGACGGGATGTGAATCCGATTCGTCCGGTTTCACCCACACAATAAGGAGGAAAATTGTAATGTAGATAATAAGATTTTTTATAATCTTCGTCTGCACTATCAATGATCATTTCGTCTCTTTTGGATCCTAAGGTTGTTACCACTAACGCTTGGGTTTCACCACGCGTGAAAAGCGCTGAACCATGTGTCCGGGTCAAAACATCCATATCAATAGATATAGGTCGAATATCTGTAGTTGATCGACCATCACTTCTTTTTCCAGTTGCAAGAATTTGCTCACGAAATCCATCTTTAAAGCGATCATCAATTAAGGATTTAATTGTTTTACCTTCAGAAGGATAGGATTCTTCAAGAGAATCAAGAATAGATGAAACCATTTCATCTTTTGCATTTGATCGTTCTTTTTTATCCACAATTTTAACTATATCATCAACCTGGGAGCCGATTTTTTCATCCACAGCCGAGACCATTGCATCATCAGGTTTTGGAATCACCACTTCGTCTTTTACAACATCCATTGCTGAAAGTAATTCATTCTGAAGATCAATAATTTCTTTAATGACTTCATGTGCTTGCTTTAATCCATCTAGAACTTCAGACTCACTAACACCATCGGCTTCACCTTCAACCATTACAACTGTTTCTTGATTCCCTGATACAACCATTTCTAAATCACACTCCAGTATTTCAGAGCGCGTTGGATTAATGATGTATTTTCCTTCGATTCTTCCCACACGAACTGACGCAATTGGTCCATTCCACGGGATCGTTGATGTCATCAAAGCTGCCGATGCACCAACTCCTGCAAGTACATCCGCCATATTTTCACCATCACTTTGTAATACAGTGATCATAACTTGGGTTTCATTTTTAAACCCTTTAGGAAATAAGGGACGAATTGGACGATCAGTTACTCTACTTGTAAGCACTTCATGTTCTGATGGTCTTGCTTCTCGTTTGAAAAAACCACCGGGAATTTTCCCGCCGGCATAATGTTTTTCACGGTATTCAACTTGTAACGGGAAAAAATCAATATCTTCCCGTGGTTCTTTGGCGGCGTTGACTGCTGCCAATATTGTTGTCTCTCCATAGGTTACCATTACGGAACCATTACTTTGACGGGCAACTCGGCCAGTCTCTAAACGCATTATTTTTCCTGCGATTTCTCTTTCTTTTATTATCATTTTATTATTTTCTTTCTTCTATTTATGAGCTCTCTTGTCTACTAACCTCTGATGGACAACTCTTTTATTATGTTAACATATGATTCTGCATTCGTACGCATAATGTACTTCAGCATTTTCTTTCTTTGTGAAACCAACTGAACCAAACCACGACGTGTGTGTTTATCTTTTTTGTGAATTTTCACATGATCAGTCAATTCTCGAATACGGTGAGTTAGAATAGCAACCTGTACTTCTGGTGAACCCGTATCGTTCGCGTCTTTACCAAATTGCTCAACGTAATTTTGTTTATCTTCTTTTGAGATAGGCATTTTCTTTATTACTCCTATTCGTACTTACCCTGTAACTCAAGGCATTTTTGTTTATCTTTAATTAGTTGTGATTTTAAATCTTCCGATGAAGGAAATTTCTTTTCATCTCTTATTCTTTCTAAAAACTCTACTCTGATTTCATTTCCGTATAAATCAATAACCTTATCGTGGAAAAAATGTATTTCCATTACAAGGTCTTCTTCATCGAAGGTAGGTCTAGTCCCGAAATTACACATACCATACAGTTGAAGTCCATTAATCCTTCCTCTTGTAAAATAGACCCCGGGATTAGGCATTAATTGGTTTTTCTCCACGGGAATCACGTTTGCTGTTGGAAATTCAAGCTCTTTTCCTCGACCTGCGCCATGAATTACAGTTGCCATAAAGCCAAAAACTGAACCTAATTCAAAGTTGGCACGGCGGATAAAACCATCTTTGATAAGTTGTCGAATATGAGTGCTAGATATAACGTGACCTTCGTCGGATATTTTATGAATAATATCAAGACCAATGCCTTTTTGTTCACAATATGATTTCAAGAATTTTGGACTTCCCTCCCTTTTGTAGCCAAAATGGTGGTCGTATCCTACTATGATGAATGTTGGGTTAAAATTTGGAAGCACTGCATTATTTAAAAAATCACTAGCGGATATTTTTGAAAATTCTTCTGTAAAATTGATAACATAAACCAATTCGATTCCTAATGATTCAATAATCTCTAATTTTTGATCGAGACCCATTATAAGAGATAATTTATCATCACTAGGGTCCAAAATATGGCGTGGATGAGGTTCAAA
>CAZCHA010000188.1:0-3063 GCA_964498175.1 uncultured bacterium | reverse complement strand
GGCCAATTCTCCAATCCAGAACAGTTAAAGAAATTTTCAATCCTGCCACGTGATTTTACCATAGATGATGGTGAATTGACACCAACTCTAAAGATCAGGCGTAAACAGATCAAAGAGAATTGGTCTGATGTGATCGAGTCCATGTATTCTGACTGATAATGAATAAAATATCTTTTTTGGGCTGTGGATCCTGGGGTGGTGCCTTGGGATTGGTTTTAGCTAATAAAAAAATGCATGTGACCATGTGGCATCGAAGCCCTAAAGTTGTACAGGCACTTATTGAAACCCGAGTACATTACCTGGTCTCTTCTCTGACTTTTCCAGACTCTGTATCGTTCACATCATCTATAGAAGATGCAGTCTCTGGGGCTGATACCGTTATCATCGCTGTTCCATCCCAATCCATTCGAGAATTATTACAATCTAATAAGGACTTATTTAATAGTTCTCAAACTATTGTCAATGTTTCAAAAGGGATTGAAATTGATACTTTAATGACGATAAGTGAAGTAATAATTGATGTTATGGGAGATAGTTATACTAAAATTGTAACCCTATCTGGCCCAAGTCATGCAGAAGAAGTAATTCAGGGTCATCCTACTACTTTAGTATCTGCATCGACAAATTTGGACGCAGCAAAAGAGGTACAATCCATTTTCTCAAACAATGTATTACGTACTTATGCAAATTCAGATATAAAAGGTGTTGAGCTTGGTGGTTCAATGAAAAATGTGATTGCTATTGCAGCAGGAATTTGTGATGGAATAGGTTTTGGTGATAACACGAAAGCTGCGCTTCTTACGCGAGGAATGGCTGAAATATCACGGTTAGGTACTGCTATGGGTGCAGATCTAAAAACATTTCAAGGATTAAGCGGAATAGGGGATTTAATTGTGACTTGTTTAAGCCAACACAGTAGGAATCGCAGGATAGGCCAAGCTATAGGGGAAGGTAGTTCGTTAGATGATGCTCTGGGAGATATGATGATGGTAGCAGAAGGAGTTAAGTCTGCAAAATCAGTTCACCAACTGAGAGAAAAATTCAATGTCAGTATGCCGATCTGTGAAGCTATTTACCAGATCCTATTTGAAGGAAAAGATCCGAAAATATCTGTCACAGATCTCATGACACGAGAACTGAGGGGAGAAGATTAAAATTAACTTATATTTCTTACCATTTTGTTCACCTTTGTAAAAAAGTACCAATGTTTTTACAAGGCCAATTAATGTTCTATCAACCACCATATTCATGTGGTTTTTGTTTGTTGAATGATAGGTAGATTACAATAGTCATGGCTGAACCGATACGCAAACTTGCTGCTATAGTATTTACCGATATAGTTGGTTTTACAAAACTCACTGCAAAAGACCAACAATTAGCTAGTGACCTTCTGGATCTTCAAAGAGAAGAGTTAAGACCACTTGTCGAATCATATCAAGGGAAATGGGTTAAGGAAGTTGGCGACGGGCTTATTTTAACTTTTGACACCATTAATAAAGCAGTTCATTGTTGTATAAAAATCCAGGAAAAAGCTAAAACCATAGAAGATTTATCCCTTCGAATTGGTATACATCTGGGTGAAATATTAGAAAAAGAAAATGATATAATTGGTGATGATGTAAATATTACAGCAAGAATCGAACCCTTTTCAGCGCCGGGTGGAATTGCCATTTCTAATAAGGTCAATGATGCGTTAGTTCGTGAACATGATTTTGAAACAAAATTTATCGGAAAACCAAAACTCAAGGGTGTTGGGCAAAATGTAGAAGTATTTTGTATCATATCGCATAATCTTCCTGAAACAAAACTGTCTGAAGTTTCTGCTAAATTGGAAAAATCAATTCCAATTTGGCAATATGCTGTTGGCGCACTTTTGGTCATTGGCATTGCAGGGTACTTCATAATGTCCAAAAAACCATCTGTTGTATCTGTAGCTGTCATGTATATGGATATTCGAGGAAATGAAGAAGATCAATACCTTGAAACCATGACCGAAGATTTAATTTTTGATCTTTCCAAAGTTTTACCAGGCAAGCTAAAAGTCTCTGAAGTAGCATCAGTACGAAAATTGAAAAAAACTGATATGGAGATTGCCGAAATTGCCAAAAGTCTGGGTGTTCAATTTGTGTTTGAAAGTAGTCTCCAGCGATCTGGGGATGGTTTTAACCTGAGATGTAAATTAGTAGAAGCGCAAACAGGGACAGATAAATTTATAAACAAGTGGTTTATTGAAGAAAACAGTTTGCAGTCGATCGTTAGTGTTTTGGTAGAGAACATTGTGGGCGGGTTGGATATTGCCATGGCTACTGACATGACAAAAATTGAATATGTCCCTGAAGCATATCAACTTTATCTAAAGGCAAAAGATCTCTACGCTCGAAGTGATATTGCCGAAAAAGATGCAGAAGCGATCGATATGATGCAGGAAGTGATTGTATTGGACAATAAACTGATCGCTGCTCAGCTTAAACTTGGTCAAATGTATTATGATAATGCTCAATACGACAAAGCTGAGACTATTTTCGCACAATCTCTCAGGAAAAGTAAAGAATTAGACGATAATACAAGCAAAGCTGAATCTTTAAGAAAACAAGGCCAACTATTCAGGAAACAGCGGAATATTGATCTTGCTTTAGAAAAATTCAATGAAGCCCTGTCCATTTCAACCGTAATGAATGATAAAAATAGCATGGCGAAAATCATGAATAGTATTGCCATTCTCTATTATCGGGATAAACGTTTTGACGAAGCGCTAGAATATTGGCTCCAAGCATTTAACATTGCGAAAGAATTCGATGATAAATTAAAAATTTCTAAATATGTCAATAATATCGGAATATGGTACTGGAAAGATTTTGATTATTCTAAAGCGATTGATTATTATGAACAAAGTCTGGCCATTAAGGAAGAATTAGGTGATACCAGAAACTATGGCAAAACATTGAATAATCTTGGTGAGGTATATTATGATATGGGAGACTTCACAAGCGCAATTGATCATTTTAATCAAAGTATTGCCATCAAAGAAAAACTTAAAGACCAGAAAGGACTGAATTCAACTTT
>CAZCHA010000187.1:0-3081 GCA_964498175.1 uncultured bacterium | reverse complement strand
TACGCTTTGAACAAAAGCCAGTTTGTCATGTTCTTGCAAAATTTCTTTTGGGTTTTGTTCATATTTGAAAGCTATGGTGGTTTTGGTGTTAGACAGCACTAATCATTTTGTGTAATGCGATAGACATCTACTTTTTTCTTTTTTCCTTTGACCTTAATGGGCTCCAATTTTTTATAGGAATAGTCTTTTTGGGTTTCTTTCCAGACGGTTGGAGATACCAATATTTCTTCGGGGCCCGCGGCGGAACACAGCCTGGCGCCCAGGTTTACCGTGTCGCCAATTACTGTATAATCCATCATGTCTCTGGAGCCAATATTTCCTGAAACAACTATCCCCCTATTAATTCCGATGCCCGCTGAAATTGGTGTGTCTTTTCTTTTTATTCTTTCTTTGTTTAAGAGCGCAATCTGTTTTTGCATTTCTACGGCTGTGGCCACTGCTCTCAGGGTATCGTCTTTGGCAGAAATTGGCGCCCCATAAACTATCATAAGTTCGTCACCTATAATCTTATCCAAGGTCCCATTATATTTAAACACTATATCTATCATATCCGAAAAATACTCATTCAAGGTAGAAACAACATTTTCGGGGCTCATTTTTTCAGACATAGATGTGAAGCCGCGAATATCGCTGAATAAAATAGTGACCTCGCGTTCCTCACCGCCTAAATTTAGTTTTGCGTCGTCGTCCAATAGCTCATCTACCACTTGTTTCGACACATAACGCTTAAATGTGTTTTTTACTTTACTCACATCTGTAATGTCCTCAATTGCAATAACCAGCCCCTGAATGTTTCCATCTGGGTCTATGCGTGGGGCCACAGACACATTTACAACAGTTTCTTTAGATGCGGTTAAAAAAGGCATGTTGATTTCAGAGTGTGTTGTGTTTTCCATTTCCGCCATTTGAATCATGCCAATAATTTCCATGTCTTTTTCAAACAGATACATGTAGTGATTTCCCATGGTTGCATCTCTATCCATTTTGAGAATGTTCAATCCCGCTTGATTGATAGAGTCAATTTCGCCCAAGGGATCTAGGGTTATAACTCCAGTAGCAATGCTGCCTAAAATGCTTTCATTAAATTGTTTTGCTTCTGTGATGTCCTTAAACAAGCGAGCATTATCCAGGGCAACAGCGCCCTGATTACACAGGGCAGACAGTAGGTCTATGTCTGTTTTTGTAAATGCCTCCACTCCGTGTCGGGTTTCCTTGTTGCATAAAATCATATAGCCAAGAATATTATCTTTAGCTTGAATGGGCGTAACAACGACGTGATCTTCACCTAATTTTTTCTGCAGGGAATTTTTATCTTCGGGGGTAAGAATTATTCCTGATTTTGTATCATCAATCTTTTTAAATACGGACAATTTTTTTGAAATAAGTACATCGGTGTCTTCCCAATTAAAAGATGAATTGGGCTCAAGAATGGGGCTGTTTTCTTTTGGCATCAACATCATTCCTTTAGATGCATTCAAAATACCCACAGACCGCCATAATAATTCTTCTCCCAGTTCGTCTATATCTAAAACAGAACTGATGGCTACGCTAATATCAAAGAGCGTTTCCAGTTCTAAAAGTTTTAAATTAAGCTGCTTCCCTTTTTCATCAACATTTCGTATGAGCTCATAATTGTATAGCGCCTTGGTGAGGTGGTTGGCAACGATTTCTAATATCTTGATTTCGGCGCTGGTGTAGGCTTCTCCCATGAACTTTTTTCCCACACACAAGAGCCCAAGTAGGCGATCTTTGTGAAATAGGGGCACTAGAATTTTTGTACTTAATTCTAGTATGTGTTTTTTTAATTTACCGGTGATCCATGGTTGGTTTTTATCTAATGCAAGGTGGGTGTTTTTATATTTACCTGACTGATGTAAAAGCTTTTTAGGTGAAGAAAAGGGGGTTTGTTTTTTTAACCCCTGTGATGCTAAGACAGAAAGTTGTTCTTTATCGTGGTGATATAAAAAAATAGCGCCTTTCGACGCCATAACTGTCCCCAGCGTGAGCCGAAGAACTCCTTTGCTTACCGACGCAGACTGGTCTGCATCAATAAGAATTTCTCCTAATTCGTCTAGGGATGCTAAATAATAATCAAGTTGGTCTAATGCGCTGACTTCAACCACAGTAGATCAAACACTTATGCCATACCTGCCACGCCTTCCTCTTCTGAACTATAGACGGTAGAATATTTTGTGAGTCCCATGATGTTGAATGTTTTTTCGACAATTGGGGCACAATTGTAATAACCCAACTTGCCGTCCACATCCTGAAGTTTTTCAATAATCTCAATTAAAATTGACACTCCAATGCTGTTCACAACTTTCGAGTTTTCTAGATTAAGTAAAAAATGTTTTTTGCCACCATCCATCTTTTCATAACAGGCTTCTGATACCTTTTCACCGCCTACATTATTCAGGTAGCCCGATGTTTCTATAATAACCAGGTTGCCTTCTTCTCTAACGCTTAAACTAAAATCAGACATCGTCTCTCCTTTATAATCATTATTTCTTTTTTGTCATGGTAACAGTGGTGCCCGCTGGGGATGATTCAAATTCTACTGTATCCATTAATTCTTGTATAAGTTGTAACCCCCATCCGCGCTTGCGGTCTGATCCTAGTTTTTCTTCTATTTTTGGCATTTTAACATCGGCTTGGTTAAAGCCTTTCCCTGTGTCCGTAACTTTAATCACCAAGGTGTCATCTTGAATCACAAAATGAATTTCTACGCTCCCTGAATCGGTTCCGCTATGCTCGAAAGCATTAATAGTGGCTTCAATGAGGGCCATGCCAATCTCGGCTGATTTCTCTTCTCCCAGGTTCATGTGTTTTGCAATCACATCGGCTGTTTTTATTGCTGCTAATTCCATATCTGGAATTATGGGTAATGTTAACTCTACTTTGGGTGATTTTTTTGGACTCATAATGCGTCACACTGTGTTTTATTGATGGGAATTCGTTTATTAAAATTATCGCTCAACTTGTTCAATCCAAAGGCTTACTTTTTCTTCACCACCACAATGGTAATATCATCCTGGTTACGCAGGTCTCCAAGCCAGGCTGTGCCCAAATCAAGAAGGGCCT
>CAZCHA010000186.1:0-3094 GCA_964498175.1 uncultured bacterium | reverse complement strand
AAGTGCTTCTCCAGTAATGAGCCCAGAAGCCATGAGTAACCCTTTTTTCTTCATGGTATCTGTTGCTCCCGATCGATCACTGAAATGGGAGATCATACCACCGATAAAAATGGGAACAGTCAGTTCAATGGGGAGATATATCCCAACGGCCACCGCCAAAATAGGTACTCGAAAATCAGAACCGATTCTTTTCTGCCGAAGGTCTAATAAAATAATGATAATGCCTATAATAGCGCCAAATCCAACCATGATCCATGGAAGGTTTCCCGTAAATACTCCATCTGCCACTGACTTCATTAATGTTGCTTGTGGTGCAGATAAGGTTGGGGAACCGATAGTATATGCCGTATGAAGAATATCCAGAACGAGCCCTAGAACAACCGCGGCACTTAAAACGCCAACAATCTGCATTATTTGTTGCTTCCAGGGTGTGGCACCAACGATGTGTCCCGTTTTCAGATCTTGCAGATTATCTCCACCAATAGCGGCGGCACAACACACTACTGCTCCGATCATGATAGCTGCCGAAGCACCCACATCGGAGTCTTTGCCCAAAAGAGATAGGAGTAAAAGGGATGAAAAAAGAATTGTGGCAATGGTAACTCCTGAAATTGGATTATTGGATGAACCCACTATTCCCGCCATATAAGCGGCCACAGCAGAAAATAAAAATCCGAATATCATCATAACGACAGCAAGAAGTGTGGCGATGGCAACATCATTCACAATTTCAAAATAGAGGAGATAAACAGGAATCAGCATAACTGCTAAAACCATTCCCACATAATTAATAGGAAAATCTTGCTCATGCTTTGGTAAATCTGTAGCCAATTTTGATTTTTTAACCGCTTCAAGGCTGGCCTTGATTCCATTAACCAGCGGTTTAAAAAGAGTGATCAGCGACCAAATTCCACCCACAACCATGGATCCAACACCGAGATATCTAATCTGGGAATTCCATATATCCCAAGCTGCAGGCATAGGCTCTCCTTCAAATCCATAAATAGCCGTATAGATGGGAATTGCAACAGCCCAGGAAATGAGTCCGCCAGTTACAACCAAAATTCCAATGTTTCGTCCAACAATGTATCCCACAGAGATCAAGGCCGGGGAGAGGTCCGTCCCGATTCCGAAAATCGAGCCACCAACGACGGTTGCACTTTCTATGGCCGCATGCCACATAGCAAAACCTTGCTGACAGAGTTTCATGACACCACCCACTAATCCTGAAATTGCGATAGTGATGAGTCCGCCCGATTCATCTTTTTCAGTCGATGTGCGAGACTCTTCGCCTGCTTTCAAAATTGCTGCAGTAGCAACACCTTCCGGATATTTTAATTTAGCTTCTACGATTAATGCACGACGCAATGGCACTGTGAATAACACACCAATTACACCACCAATGGCAGAAATTTTTGCAACTTCCAAGTAATCAAAATCTGTCCAAACACCCATGAGAACTAATGCAGGGATTGTAAATATTACACCCGCAGCCAGGGATTCTCCTGCAGATGCTGCAGTTTGAACAATGTTATTTTCTAAAATATTCGATTTTCGGAAGAGTCGCAAAACTGCCATGGAAATCACCGCTGCCGGAATGGATGCTGATACGGTCATTCCTGCAAATAAGCCAAGGTATGCATTGGCTCCTGCAAGCACCATGGACAATAAAACTCCTAGAACAATAGCTTTGGGAGTAATCTGTGGTAAAGATTTGGACATTATTTCTCCGATAAATTAGCTGTAAAGGTAGGGAAAACATTTTGGATTCTGCAATGGAAGAAAATGAGTATCCAGGTGTTCATAGTAGGTAAAATAATGTAATTTAAATCACGTCAGGGGTGCCATTCAGAACCAGATCGAACGGCTGAGAACAAACCCATTGACCTGATCTGGATAATGCCAGCGTAGGAAGACAGAATGAATTTTAAAATACACCTTACTTTATTAATCCAATTCTCATCCTTTTTGTTTGCAGAAATTAAAGGGACTGTGATGGATCAATCCACCAATGAACCTATTAAAGGTGTAAATATAACAGCAGGGGAAATAGGGACAGCTACAAATGAATTCGGTGAATTCAGTATCGATGTTCCATCCGGGACCGAATTAGAATTTTCTCATATAGGCTATAATTCAATCAGCCAATCGGCGCAAAATGGTATGTCTATTGAAATGAGTCCAGCAGTGATTAAATCAGGTGAGATCATTGTCCGAGCTGGTTTATCAGATGAATCACTTCAAAAGACCACAGCTAGTGTTACCGTATTTACCGCCAACGTTATTCGGGAATCCGGCGCTGATCATTTCCAATCATTAATCAATCAAATCCCAAACTTGAATTGGGCTGGGGGCACCAGTAGGCCTCGCTATTTCCAAATTCGTGGGATTGGAGAAAGAAGCCATTATTTTGGTGAAGGACCTCCCAATTTTTCTGTGGGATTTGTTATGGATGACATGGATTTAAGTGGACTGGGGATGGTGGGACTTTTGTATGATTTAGATCAAATTGAAGTTTTCAAGGGGCCTCAATCTTCAGCCTACGGGCCCAATGCTATGGCAGGACTCATTTCCATGCGATCGACGAATCCAACAGACCAATTTGAAATGAAGTCATCCACAAGTTTTGGTTCCGATAATCATTATGGGGTAACAACGGCAATGAATGTTCGCTTTATGAAAAATATGAATATGCGGTTGACCGGTGTTTACAAGTACAGCGATGGATTTCGTGAAAATGTGAGCCAAAACATCACGGATTCCAATAAGCGGGAAGAAGCATTCTCCAGAATGAAATTGAGTTATGATCCAATAGATCGGCTCTCCATTTTGGCTACAATTATTTATACAGAACTTGATAATGGCTATGATGTGTGGGCACCAGACAATAATACGGATTTCAAAACATATTCCAATGATAAAGGGGAAGACAGCCAAAGAACCTATGGTTATTCCTTAAGAGCTCAATTCGAAGCATCGGAGAATTTGAATATCACCAGTATTACCTCATTCACAGAAACCGATCTGATCCATGCCTACGATGGCGATTGGGCTGACAGTGCCTATTGGCATGAAACCCATGATTTTGATCCAG
>CAZCHA010000185.1:0-3099 GCA_964498175.1 uncultured bacterium | reverse complement strand
CCCTTTTACTTAGGAGGGTGTTCTTATAAAGTAAATCTAATCATCTTCTTCCGCAGCATTAATTTTTTCCTCTTGAATGAGTTCAAGGTCTTCTATCTCTTTTAATCTTTTGTCTAAAGTAGTACTCTTTTGTTCGAGATCAGAAATACTTTGTTTTAGTTTACGAATAGTGCCTTGTACTTCGGTAGATAAATCATCTATATCGTTATTAACATCACGGAAATTTTTCTTTGTATCTCTCATGAAATTATCAAGAGTGAAATTGACATCATCTATCATGGATGCAAGGGAGTCTGTATTTTTCTCGATCAATTCTGCATTTGCAACTATATCTTTTTGTGCTTTCCGGAGATGTTTTCCCCTTCCAATAAATCTAAGGTTGTAAACACGTAAACTGTCTGAAAATTCATTCAGGACAATATCTACATGCTCTTTATCTGCAAGATTCAATGAATCCATCCGTTTATTTAATTCATCTGTTAAAAATTGGAAATAAAACGCCCCTATGATCAGGGCACCTAGTAAACCAAATACAAATTTATCCTTTGCGTTCATTCAATCCTCTATTTTATGTTACTTGCCTTCAAGGCGTTTTTCCCATTCACTCATCTCAGGAGCGTCATCAGATGATACATCTGATTTATCGGGTTCATCAGAGTCAATTTTACCGGAGGCAACATCTTTTCCTTCCATTAGGTCATGTATCAAGTTACTACGTCGTTCAGAGCTTACTTTAAGATCATTCATGATACTTTCAACTTCTTCATTAAAATCAGTGATGGTTCGTTGGAGGCGTATCATCAGTTCATCCAATAGTACTTGCCCATAGGTGGCATTAATACCAGATAATAAATTATCCAGCTTCTCATTGAGATAATTTTCTCTTCCTGCTTGATTGTCGAAATCGATACTCATAGTGTTAAACAAGTTATTTCTAAAATGGTCAAAATAAGTCTGGAAATTTCATACAAGAATAGGTGTGTAGCAACCAAGAAGTTTAAGGCCAATGATTCAGCTGTTTATAGCCAAGACTATCTAAGGGCTCTATTAAAGTGAAAAGTGTTCGACTTTGAATTTTATAAGGGAGTTTATCATAAGTTTTTAATTTTAGTAACTCATCATTTTCCCCAATGCCAGAAACCGGTATATCCATTTTACCCATACCATTTATAGTTATTTTGTCATGAATATGAACTGAAACTGCCAATAAGCGTCGACCTTCTCCCCAATCAAATGATTTATAATCGGTTAATATAAAGCCATCTTCTGGTGCGAATTCTAGAATGGTAAATTCTTCATTCATTAAAAAGTTCTTGATCTCATTAATTGCTTCATCCCTCGGTTTTTCATACGAAAAATGCATAACCATTCGAGGATATGTCGGGCAGAAAGAAAATTTGACAGATGTAAATGATAGAAATAAAAAAAGAAACAGACGCAATGGAGTTTACCGCAGCACGGTGCCAATTCGATCCCAGCGTGGTGTCCAGGATTCAAGATCCAGAGAAAAATATGTGAATAGAGCTTCACCTAAAATATTATTCTCAGGAATATAACCCCAATATCTTGAATCAAGGCTGTTATCTCTGTTATCCCCCATTGCCCAATAATAATTTTGGGAAATCTTATATTCAGTCCACTCACTTGAAGGTATTCCATCAATAACTAAAAATTGAAAATCTTTATCTTTGATTGCTTTGCTCCAGGGTGTGAGTAAAGGACCTTTTGGAAAATAATTTTCATAAACATCTTCTTTCCCTTTTCGTCGAAATAATTCATTAGGATCCTGCAAGGTAAAATTATATTCCACTTCGTTATTTTTTAACGTTGCAGTATGCCCTTCCATTAGAATGATCGGTAATAAAAAACGCCAATTTGTTTCTCCATGGATTTGGAATACATCACCGGATTTCGGCACATATATGGGACCAATATTGTCTTTATTGATATTTGTTTCAGACGAAAGGAAAATATCAGCTTGTTTAAAGTTCTTTTGCATAGGTGCAGTCAAATATTTACCATTATCCCACATGGGTATTTCTACCCCATTTACATACAATTTTTTCTCTTGTACAATTAAGGTATCTCCAGGACCTGCTACACATCGTTTAACATATTTTACATACTTATCCCTGGGATATTTGAATATAAGAACATCTCCCGTTTTTGGGATTTTAAATTCAGGGAATTTTATATATGGAATAAAAAATCCAATGTCGGTATAGGGAATCCCAATCCAATCCGGTGTACGCATCCCAAAAACAAATCGACTTCCAATGAGAAAATCCCCTGTCATAATGGTGTTTTCCATACTACCGGTAGGAACAATGTATGCTTCCAATACAGTTACTTTTACAAGAAGTACTGTTAGTACAATAAATACTATCGCTTTTGTTTCTGAAATGAGCTTTCGTTTATTCATATGGGTTTTTCGCCGGGGAAATTAAGGAATCATTCCAAGTGAATCCCTTCAAAATGTTTTATGATTGGTTTTTTCTTTTGCAAGATAACAGATACACAATCAATTCTGATATCATCGATTTGTTCCGTTTCTTTTTGATATTGATATATGGCATGGCTCATCTTTTTGAGTTTATCTTTATCCACTTTTTCATCCAACGAATCAGGATTCGCTTTGAAAGCGGTTTTTACTTCTGCAAATACAATCTCATCCACATTCTTTGCAATAATGTCAATTTCGCCGTGCGGCGGACAATTCCGATTCATTTCGAGAATCTCAAGTCCTTTACCTTTTAAATAAAGAGCTGCCAGTTTTTCCCCCATCCAGCCAATTCGTTTTTGTTCAGATAACCAAGTCAATGTAGGCATTTTATGCATTACAGGTTTAAAAGATCGTCGATGAATTGGTGTTGCCCGATGTTCTTCTAGGGCTTTCATATGAAATTCAGTGCCATATCCGTTATGCTTTTCAAACCCATACTCTGGGAATATTCGTCCATAATCTGCCATTATTTTGTCTCGTGTCACTTTCGCTATGATGGAAGCTGCTTTTATTGAATCTATTAGATCATCACCGCCGACAATACCTTCGTTTGGTATAACTTGGTTTTTCA
This sequence comes from uncultured bacterium, assembly GCA_964498175.1. Classification (GTDB taxonomy): domain Bacteria; phylum Fidelibacterota; class Marinisomatia; order Marinisomatales; family UBA1611. The sequence goes on along the minus strand of CAZCHA010000185.1, from coordinate 25 downwards.
ATGGATGTCCATCGATAAGTGCTTT